>JBBRVT010000266.1:0-6495 GCA_038246615.1 Burkholderiales bacterium | reverse complement strand
CCTGACGCGCAGCGGCAGGTCTGGGGGCTGCTCTCATGAGGAAACGCCGGGCCGCTCCCAAGTTTCCTCATCCCCCCTCGGGGGGCCTGACGCGCAGCGGCAGGTCTGGGGGCTGCTCTCATGAGGAAACGCCGGGCCGCTCCCAAGTTTCCTCATCCCCCTCGGGGGGCCTGACGCGCAGCGGCAGGTCTGGGGGCTGCTCTCAGAGCAGTTGTCCGACGTTCAGCAGCGTGAGCACGCCCAGCACCGCGAAGATGGCCGCAGCGATGCCATGCACCAGCGTCATCGACACCCGCTTGGCGATCTGGTCGCCCAGCAGAACCGCCGGCACGTTGGCCAGCATCATGCCCAGCGTGGTGCCGGCCACCACCGCCAGCAGGTCGGTGTAGCGCGCCGCCAGGGCCACGGTGGCGATCTGGGTCTTGTCGCCCATTTCGGCCAGGAAGAAGGCCAGCACCGTGGTGCCGAACACGCCCAGGCGCTGGCTGCTGCCCTCGGTCTCCACATCGTCGAGCTTGTCGGGGACCAGCATCCACACCGCCATCGCCAGGAACGAGCCGCCGATCACCCAGCGCAACCACTGCGGGCCCATCCAGGCCGCCAGCCAGCCGCCGAGCGCACCGGCCATGGCGTGGTTGGCCAGCGTGGCCACCAGGATGCCCAGCACGATCGGCACCGGCTTGCGGAAACGCGCGGCCAGCAGCAGCGCCAACAACTGGGTCTTGTCGCCCATTTCACCCAGCGCGACGATGCCGGTGGAGACGAGGAAGGCTTCCATGGATTGTTCAGTGTGAAGGGCTGTCGAGCATAGCGAGCCAGCCTGTCAGTGCGCTGTCAGTGCGCTGTCGGTTGGCTGTCGGTTGGCTGGTGGTGCGTCGGCGGTGCGCTGGCGCTGCGCTGGCGGTGCGCTTGCGGGTGCGACTGCGGTCGTGGACGGCGCCGTCATGGAAAGCGCGCTGGTTGCCGGCAGCGCAATGGCCTAAGGTCTGGTTCACCCACAACCACCCCGAGACCGAACCATGCTGGACGCCGCTGCTGTGCAAGCCATGTTGGACCCCCTGTTCCCCGGCCTGATGGGCGTGCGGCTGACCACCGTGGCCCCTGACCGCATCACAGCCGCCATGCTGGTGCGGCCCGACCTCTGCACCACTGGCGGCACCCTGCACGGTGGCGCCTACATGGCCTTTGCCGACACGCTCGGCGCGGTGGGCACGGTCGTCAACCTGGGCGCCGGCCAGCGCACCACCACCACCGCCAGCAGCACCAAGTTCATCGCCGGCGCCAAGCTGGGCAGCACCGTCACCGGCGAGAGCATCGCGCTGCACCGCGGCCGCACCACCCACGTCTGGCAGACCATGATCCGCAACGACCAGGGCAAGCTCTGCGCCGTGGTCACGCAGACCCAACTCATCATGTGAGCGGCCTCGGGCTGATCACAACCTGCCTGTGACCTGCGTCACACCCCCTCCACCGGAGGGCGGATGGACGCTCCAAATCAGGATTAAGCCAGGCGGATGACCCGCCGCTTCCATGCCCGTTGATTCCTGGGCAGCACGGTCCTAAGGTGCTGCACATGCCGGAACGCAACCCGGCAACTTCAGGAGAACCGACATGAACGCACTGACCCCACCCACCCGCCTGGCCCTGCGCTGCATGGCCGGCCTGGCCCTCTCGACCGCCCTGAGCGCCGCCCTGGCGCTGAAGGTCGACATGTACGCCATCGGCAACTGGAGCGGCGGCAACTGCGCCCCCGGCGACACCGATTCCAACCGCGGGTCGTGGCCCGGCATGGCCAATGCCTGGTACGACGGGATGGGCGCGATGGGCCATGCCAAGACCGGCAAGTTCGTCGACGGCAACATGACGGTGCGGCGCTTCTGCGACCCCGGCATCAACCCCGGCTGCCAGGACTTTGCCTATGTCGACTGGCCCGACGCGGCCATCGTGGCCGCACACGGCTACAACGCCAGCAACGGCTGGGGCGCGCTGATGCGCAACACCGCGCTGGGCACCTGCAGTTCGATCATGGGCGGCACCTCGCCCAACCGCAACATGTTCGTCGGCGACAGCAACCTCAAGTTCCTGCATGCCTCGTCCTGCCTGAGCCTGAACGACAGCTACTTCAGCAACATGCGCAGCGCGATGATGAAGAACGGCGCCAGCAAGGGCCTGCATGTGTTCACCGGCTTCCACGGCCTGATGTGGATCACCTCGTCCTACAACGGCGATTACGCGGCCACCGCGATCAACGGCCATGCGCAGTCGGTGGCCAGGTCGTGGACCAACAACCACTACAAGTCCAACAAGATGGCCTGCGCGGGCCATGACCCGTTCAACTGGTTCGGCACCTGCCAGGACCAGTGCCCCAGCGCGATGACCATCGGCGCCACCGCCGGCAATGCGCTGAACCGCCTGCTCAACGAGCGCTACAACAACAGCGGCGCCTTCGGCAGCCCCAGCGGCCGCAGCCACTACGCCTGGATGGGCTACCCCGGCTGCGACCCGGTGGGCGAGAACGCCTTCGCACCCTGAGCTGAGGCGCCCAGGCGCTCCTGCACCACCCCCTGCCCCGACCGACCCCCGCCGCACGGCGGCTGGCAGCGCCATGCCCGCGCCGCCGTGCAGCACCCACCAGAGGACCTTGCCATGAACCCGATTCGAACCACCCTGTGCACTGCGTTGATGGCCCTGTCGCCGCTGCTGGCCATGACGCCGCAGCTGGCCCAGGCCCAGACCGCCGACCCCCGCGACACCCTGCGCGCTGCCGTCTCGCAATCGCTGCAGCGGCTGCTGGGCGACAGCAGCGGCCCGGTCGTCGAGCGGCTGCTGACCGTCAAGCCAGAAAACGGACTGGCGCGCAACTTCGACGTGGGCAAGGTCAGCAGCGCACTCTTCGGCCGCCAGGCGGCCAGCTTCGCCCCCGACTGCCGCAGCACCACCACCAGTGCCAAGGAGGCCGACGAAGGCCTGTGCGTGGTCGAGGGCGGCAACCGCGAGAGCGAGACCGGCGCCTACACCCTGCTGGCCTACAGCAAGAACATCGGCGCGGGCAACCTGATGTTCGCCCGCCGCGCCGCCTTCAACCCGGGCAGCGACCTGCTGCCGCCGTCGGTGAAGCTCAGCGACAGCGAGGCCTACGACCAGGCGCTGAAGTTCATGGGCCTGCTGGGCCTGCCCGCCGGCGAGATCCCCCGGCCGCCGTCCGACGCGAAGAACCCGCTGCCGGTGCGCAGCCTGGTGGCCGGCGCGTCCGACGAGAAGGGAACTGCGGTGGCCCGCGTCACGCTGCACAAGACGGTGACCCTGCCGCGTGCCATGCTGGTACCCGGCGGCCTGCTGCAAGACCCGCGCACCGGCTTCGTGCTGCAGCATGTCATCGCCCCGGGCAGCGCCACGCTGAATGTGACCGATGCCGGGGTGCAGTTCGCCCGCATCGACGGCTGGTCGGACTCGCCGATGGACCCGAAGCTCGATGCCCGCCGCGCCAAGCGCACCAGCGATCTGGCCAACGAGATCGCCGACGACCTGTACGGCGAAGGCGTGCGCCGGGTCGGCACGCTGTCGATCCTGATCTCGCTGCGCCGCGCCTACCCCAACCCGGACGACCCCAACCCGCCGCTGTGCCCGGTGTGCGGCGTGCTGCGCCCTGCCGTGCAGGTGATGGTGTCGCAGCCCGGCGCGGGCCGCACCGAGACCTCCGAGAGGGCCTTCATGGCGCCCGGCCTGGTGCGCGAATACGACCTGGTCGACCAGATCGAGACCGAGCGCCCGGCGCGCTGAGCCACGTCACCCCGGCCGGCTGCACGCCGGCCGATCCATTGCTGCACAGAAAGGCATCCCATGACACACGCAATCCGCCGGGCTCCGGCCCGCATCGCCACCCAGGCCGCCACAACCATCGTCGCCACCGCCGTGCTCGCGTCGACCCTGCTGGCCGCCGGCAGCGCCCACGCGGCGGTGGGCGCCCCCACACCCGGATTCGGTGGCAGCATGACCGACATCGCCTACGGCAACGGCGGCAACATCTTCCAGCTGGAGCCGATGCTCTTCGTGCTGGGGCTGGGCAGTTCGGGCAATCCGCAGACGGTGGCCAACCGCAACGCCGCGCTGCAGTACAGCTTTGCGGTGTCGGGGGCCGACACCGGCCTGATGACCATCGAGTACAGCGTGCGCAACACCAGTGCCATCCTGAGTTTCGAACAGCTGCGCTTGATGGTCTACGCCAACCCCGACGGCGCGGCCGACTTCAGCGATGTGCTGACCCAGACCTGGGGCAGCGCCATCACCGGCGACCCGATCCTGCGCGAAGGCCGGGCATTCGTGGACCCGGTCAGCGGCATCCTGCCCGGCTTCGGGCTCAACAACAACCTGAGCGAAGGCCCGCCGGCGATCGATGCGGCCTGCACTGCCGCGCCAGGCTGCGACGCCACCGTGGGCCTGCAGTGGAATGCCCCGCTGCTGGCGCCGGGCGAGACCTTCCGCGTGCGGCTGGGCCTGTCGGACGACGGCCAGGCGCTGTCGGGCCGCTTCCTGCAGGCCACGGCGGTCAGCGACCCGGGCAGCGTGTTGACACTGTCGGGTATCAGCGCCATCGCCCCGGTGCCCGAACCGGGCGCGGTGTGGATGCTGCTGGCCGGGCTGGGCGCGCTGGGCGCCCTGGCCAGGCGCCGGCAGGCTGGCTGAGGCCGGAAATGGCCAGGCCGCTCAGCCGGTGCGCGGGTTGGTTGCCGGTGTGCCTGCTGTCGTTGCACATGGCGCTGCCGGCAGCCGCCTCGGGGTCGCGCACCACCGCAGCCAGCACCGGCACCGGTGGTGGCGCATCGGCACCAACATCCGCACCCGCACCAGCACCGGGCCCGGTTGCCGCTGCGCAGGCTGCCTGGGAAGCGCAGCGCGCGGTTTGCCTGGCCCTGCAGGTGGTGGCGGTGCGCACCGAATGCCTGCGGCAGGCTGCACGTGACCGTGCCCGCAGGCTGGCCGATGCCCGGGGCGATACCCGGGGCGATACCCGGGCCGATACCCGGGGCGACACGGCCGCACAGCCCGCACCGGGCACCAGCCGGCCTTGAACCGGCCAGCGTGACATGTCAGCGTGGTTGGCGGTTCTTCAGCCCGTAGCGGCTGAACTTGTCGACCACCACGGCGACCTCGGCCGCCGGCAGCACCCGAGGCCCGCCCAGGCTCAGGCACATCACCATCTGCTGCGCCAGCGTCTCCACCTCGCCGGCCAGCCACATGGCCTTGTCCAGGTCGTGCTCGAAGGCCAGCAGCCCGTGGTGCTCCAGCAGGCAGGCCTTGCGCCCTTGCAGCGCGGCCACCGCTGCCACCGACAAGGCCGCCGTGCCATAGGTGTGGTACGGCGCGCAGCGGATCGGCGCGCCACCGGCGACGGCCACCATGTAATGCAGTGCCGGGATCTCCAGCCCCTGGATCGCCAGCACCGTGGCATAGGTCGGGTGGCCGTGCACCACCGCGCCAGCCTCGGGCCGCGCCTGGTAGACGGCCTGGTGCATCAGCCATTCGCTGCTCGGGTCCAGCGCGTGCTGCCAGTTGGCGGTGCCTGGGCCGGTGAATTGCACCGGCACCATGTCTTCAGGCTGCAGGCTGTCGTAGGCGATGCCGCTGGGCGTGATCAGCATCCCGCCGTGGTCGCCCGGGGCGATGCGCACGCTGATGTTGCCCGATGTGCCGGTCGCCAGCCCCAGCGGCTGCAGCCGGTTGGCGTGGCGCACCAGGGATCGGCGCAGGTCTGCGTGGTCCATGGTGTCAGCCGCCCGGGTTCAGCACCTTGGCGACCGGCGCCGGCCGCAGCCGGTAGGCGTCGGTCAGGCCCGAGCCCAGCAAGGGCCGCAGGTACATGCGGAAGGCGTCGGTCACGTCGGTGCCGCTTTCGGCGATGAAGTGGTCTTCCATCACCCGGGTCTTGCCGGCCACCGCGTCCAGCGGCAGCAGGCTGTAGTCGGCCGAGTAATAACCGGTGCGCTGGATGGCCACCGACCCGTCGCTGTCGCCCCACATCGCGAACTGCACCGCCTTCTCGCCCACCTCGCGCGCCTCGCGCTGGTCGACGTCGCTGACGCAGCCGATGAAGCTGCGCTGCAGGTAGCCGAAGGTGTCGCCGCGCACCCGCTTGATGCCCAGCTTCTGCTTGATCTCCTCGCACAGCAGGTCGGCCAGCGCACCGGTGCCCGAGAGCTGCACATTGCCATGGGCGTCGCGCTCCAGGTCCTTGGCCAGCTGGGCCAGGATGGGCGTGCCGCTGGCGTCGTGGATGCCCTCGCTCACCGCCACCACGCAACGGCCAAAGCGCTGCTGCGTGGCCTGCACGTCGGCCAGGAAGCGGTCGATCGAGAACTCCCGCTCGGGCAGGTAGATCAAATGCGGGCCGTCGTCGGGAAACTTCTTGCCCAGCGCGCTGGCGGCTGTCAGAAACCCGGCGTGCCGGCCCATCACCACCGCCAGGTACACGCCGGGCAGCGCAGCGTTGTCCAGGTT
>JBBRVT010000265.1:0-6528 GCA_038246615.1 Burkholderiales bacterium | reverse complement strand
GCGCACACCGAGACTCTGGTGTGAAGTGGTTGCGTGATATGATCGCGCGTCAATTCGTGACGCGTGGTGCATCCATCGCGCGCGACCAGAGCAGGTCATAGACGACGCACTGTCGTGATCTCCGGGCATTGAAGATACATCGACTTGGCGGGAGAGCCCTACAGCCGACGTTCGCTGACGCCTGCTCCAGGCCGCATGCAGGCAGAGACGGCCGGCTGCTTCCGATCCATCTGCTCGCCGTGCATCGTTGCGCGGCCAACCCGACAGCGGTGCACGGCGCTGCCTCAGTGGCGCCAACTTGCGGACGACCCGCAAGGAAGACGGCGTCGTGGCCCGGGCCGCTCGAGGCCGTGCGAGCCAGTACACGCAGATCGGCGGCAGACAGGGCTGCCATGGTGCATGCCGACCATCGCGCCCCAATGATCGCGATGCCGCTGCCACGGCTGCCCCGCCGCCAGGGCGGTGGCCGCCAGCTTACTGAAGGCGTCGGGCCCCGATCCGCTGCAGGACTACGCGCCCATCAGCATGCTGGGCACATTCGACCTGGGGCTGTTTGCCGCCGCCGGCATCGACGCGCTGGTGATGCCTTACAAGGGCTCGCCCGCACTGCTGACCGCGCTGCGCGCCGGCGAGGTGGACATTGCGGTGGAGATCGTCGGGCCGATGCTGCCGCAGCTGCAGGCCGGCGCGGTGCGGGCGCTGGCCGTCACCGGCGTGCAGCGCCACCCGCTGCTGCCCGACGTGCCCACCCTGGCGCAAGCCGGCGTAGCCGGCATGCAGGTGACCAGCTGGAACGCGCTGGCCGCACCGGCCGGGACATCGGCCGAGCTGCAGGCGCTGCTGGCCGCAGAGATGCAGCGCTGGGCCGCAGTGGTGCGCGCCACGAAGATCGAGCCCGAGTCGGGCCGCGTAGGGCCGAGCAAGGCCGTGCCGGCTGGCGGCCATCCTGATGCGCAGAGCCCTCAGGGCATGGACCAGTTCAGCGCGATGAACGCGCCTTCGGGCGCGAGGCCGGCCTGCACCTGTGCGCCGGCGGGCTGCACGCGCCAGTGCGCAAAGCCTTCGGCGAGCAGGGCCGACGCCACGACCTCGCTCCAGCGGTGGCGCCGGGCGTCGACGCGTGTGTGGCCAACGTAGGTGGCGGCCAGGTAGAGCGGCCAGGCCTTGTCGATGCCGTGGCGCTTGCGCGCGTAGGCCGCCACCGAGAAGGCGCGGGCGGCGTGGCCGCTGGGGAAGCTCAGGTCGTTGCTGCCGTCGGGCCGGGTGACCTTGGTCTGGTGCTTGAGCACTTCGGTGGTGGCCGTGGTCAGCGCAAAGGTCTGTGCCAGCTGCCAGGCGCCTTCGCGGTCGCCGCGCACCAGCTCGGTGGCCAGCATGCCGATGGGCAGGGCCAGGCTGAGCCGGTCGCCCATGCGCCGTTCGCTGGCGGTGGCCAGGCCGGGGAGGCATGCGCTGGCTGCGAGGGCCAGGGCGGCAAGGCGGTGAGGGGTCATGGCAGGCGCCTGAAGCTGGGTGGCGCTGATTGTGCGCGGGCCGCGTCGCTGCGCTGGCCCGGCCATGCCTCTGCGGACCGACGGCTGTCGCAACGACGACGCGTCGAGGACGACAATAGGCCGGTGCAAGGCGCGCCCGCCTCCTGACTGCCCCAACCCATGGCTGCCGCAGCAACGCGACACAACATCGCCCCGGGCAAGCTCGCGCCACCCCGGCTTGGGCGGGTGTTCGCGCGCCAGCGGCTGTTCGCGTTGCTGGACGGCTGTGCGGATCAGCCGGCGCAGTGGCTGGGGGCGGCGCCCGGGGCCGGCAAGTCGACCCTGGTCGCCACCTGGCTGCGCCACCGCGCAGTGCCCCTGTCGTGGCTGCAGCTCGATGCCAGTGACGGTGACCCGGCCACCTTCATGCAGTCGCTGGATGCGCTGCTCATCGGCGTTGCGGCGACCGCGCTCGAGCTGCCGCCGTTTTGCGCCGACGACGAGGCCGACATCGCCGGCTGGCTGCGCCGCCGGCTGCGGCTGTTCATGCGCCATGTCGAAGCGCCCTGGGTGCTGGTGCTGGACAACTATCAGGAGTTGCCCGCCCACTCTTTGCTGCACGGTGCGCTCGCGCAGGGCCTGGGCGACCTGCCCAGCGGCGTGCAGTGGGTCTTCATCAGCCGCGAGCCCCCACCAGCGGCGTATGCCCGCGCCCTGGTCCAGCAACAACTGGCCATCGTGGACGCCGAGCAGCTGCGTTTTGACGACCAGGAGACGCTGGCGCTGACGCGCCTGCACGGGCACCTGGACGACGTGGCCCCGGCACTGGCTGCTGCACAGGGCTGGGCAGGCGGGCTGACATTGATGCTGTTGAGCCCATCGGCCAACGCGCCTTGGCCCAGCCTGACCGCGCGCCAGCAACTCTTCGACTATTTTGCGGGTGAGGTTCTCGCGCGCATGCGCCCTGAAGAGCAGCATGCCCTGTGCGCGGTGGCCTACCTGCCGCGCGCCACGGCCCACCTGGCGGTGGCCATCAGTGGCCTGCCCACTGCAGCCGCGCTGCTGGAACGGCTGGCTGCACAAAGCCTGTTCACCGACCGACGCGAAGGCACGCCCACGGTCTATGTCTTTCACGCCTTGTTCAGCGACTTCCTGCGCAAGCGCCACCAGCAGCAGCATGCGGGCGGTGATGTGCGGGCACTGCAACTGCGGGCTGGCCAGCTGCTGGCCGATGACGGGCAGGCCGACGCTGCGCTGCGGCTGCTGCTCGACGGCGGGCACTGGCCCGAGGCCAGCGCCCTGCTGCTGCGCACGGCGGCCGATTTCATGGCCGGTGGACGCACCGAAGCCCTGCGCCAGAGCATCGACCGGCTGCCCGAAGCCGAGCGGGCAACCCTGCGCTACTGGCGCGGCCTGAGCCTGCTGGACAGCGACCCCGGCCTGGCCTTGCAGGACATCGAACAGGCGTACCAGGACCGTCACGGGGCAGGCGACGTCGACGGCCAACTCGAAGCCGCTGCTGCCGCCTGCACGGCCCTGGTGGCCACCGGGCGCTTCAAGGACCTGGACCGCTGGCTGGACGTGCTGGATGCGCACGACCGGCGGGCGTCGGTGCGCCAGAGCGAAGAGATCGAGATGCGTTGGGTGCCGGGTCTTCTGGCCGCCGTGGTGTACCGCGCGCCCTGGCACGGTCTGGCCGACGGCCTGGCCGAACGTGCCGAGCGCCTGCTGCACCGCGAGTCGGCGCCCGGTCAGCGCCTGTTGTTGGCTTCGCTGGCCTATCACCTGCTGTGGCGTGGCCATGTCGACCGGCTCGAACGCGTCGTCTTGCGCATCGACGCCCTGTGTGCCCAGCCCTTGGCCGCACCGGCCACGCTGATGCGCTGGTGGGGCGTGGGCATTCTGGTCAAGACCCTGCTGGGCCAACACGCGCCGGCCCTGGTCGACGCCGAACGCGCCCTCGCGCTGGTCGACACCGAGCCGGCAGCCGCACCGCAGCGGGCCAGTGCCGAACTGCTGCGCATGATCGTCGCGCTGGGCTGCACCGACGCCGCCGCAGCGCGCCGGCACCTGGAGCTGGCCGCGCAGGCGCTGCACCCGGACAACGCGGTCGACCGCAGCATGTATGAACACCAGCGCGGCATCCTGGCGTTGCTCGAGAACGACCACGCTGCTGCGCTTCGGCTGATGCGGGCTGCCGTCATCAGCGCCCAGGCCGGTGGCTTTCCGATGCGCGAGCACATCGCCCTCATCGCCAACGCGCTGGCGGCGGCCTGCTGCGACGGGCATGACGAGGCACGGCGTCTGCTGGTGCAGGTGTTTGCGCACCCCTTCCATGCGGTGGCCCGCTGGCACCACTGGATCGACAACCTGGTGGCGTCTTACGCGGCGCTGCGGCGTGGCGACACACCGATGGCCCTGGACCATCTGCAGCAGGCGCTGGCGGTGGCCCGCGAATGCGGCTACCGGCATGGGCCGATGCTGTTCTGCTGCGGCGACATGATGGCCAGGCTGGCCGCGCTGGCACTGGCCAACGGCATCGAAGCCGAGACCACGCGCGACATCGTTCAGCGCAACGCACTGAAAGCGCCGGCGCAAGCCGACGAGGGCTGGCCGTGGGCACTGCGCGTGCATGCGCTGGGTGCCTGGCGCGTGGCGCGTGCCGACGGCCCGCTGCCCAGCGGACGCAAAGAGAGCCGCCGCCTGCTGGAACTGCTGCAGCTGCTGGCGGCGCAAGGCCAGACGCCCATCGCCCAGGACGCGCTGGCCGACGCGCTGTGGCCCGAATCCGACGGCGACGCGGCCCGCAATGCACTGGACAACGCGCTGCACCGCTTGCGCAAATGGCTGGGCGGCGACGACCGCATCGTGCTGCGCCATGGTGCGCTGCGCCTGAACCCGCAGCGTTGCTGGACGGACGTATGCGCGCTCGAACTCGCCTTGCAGCACCTGGACGCCGCCACGCTTGAAGCGCTGCCGGCGGCGTTGCACAAGGTTCGCGCGGTCTACGCCGGCCCGTTGCTGCCGGCTGTGCAGTTGGCGCCAGTGGCCATGCGCCGGGCCGCGCTGCACCGTTCGGTGCAGCAGCATCTGCGGCGCGCAGTGCAGAAACTGCAAACCGCTGGGGACGCACAAGCCGCCGCAGCGGCACACGCGGCGCTCGAATCGCTACCCCATCTCTAAGGGAAATGCGCGCAAGCTTGCCTTCCTGAAGACCGGTTTTGAAGCATCAGGAGCGAAGCATGAAGAACCCTGTCACCGCCCGCCGCCAGTTCCTGGCCTGTGCCGCTGCGCTGTGCGCCATGCCCACGGCCCGCGCGCAACCGTCGGGCACCAGCTCAGGCACCAACCCAGGCACCAACCCAGGCAGCAACCCGGGCACCAACCTGCGCATCTTGTGCACGGCACCTGGCGGCACCATCCCCGACATCGTGGCCAGGCGCTACGCCGAACCCCTGGGCGCCGCCTATCCCGGCGGCGTCATCGTCGACAACCGGGGTGGCGCTGCCGGCCGCATCGCCGTGGCCGCCCTGAAGCAGGCCGCACCCGACGGCGCCACGCTGCTGCTGGCCCAGGGGGCCGTGGCCACGGTCTATCCGTCGCTGTACGAGACCCTGGGCTACGACCCGTTGCTGGATCTGAACCCGGTCTCGGTGGCAGCCGAAGCCGTCCTGGGCCTGGCGGTCGGGCCCGCCGTGCCGGACAGCGTGACCGACCTGGCCAAGCTCATCGACTGGATCCGCCAGAACCCGTCCAGGGCCACCCACGGCTCACCGGGAGTGGGCACCCTGCCGCATCTGATGGTCGCGCTGCTGGCGCGCGATGCCAAGGTCGACTGGCAGCATGTGCCCTACCCCGGCGGCCCCCCGGCGCTGATGGACCTGATGGCCGGCCGGCTGGCAGCCCTGGCCCTGCCCGAGGGCCTGCTGCGGCCGTTTCTCGCTGCCGGCAAGCTGCGGGTGTTGGCCACCTCGGGGCCTGCGCGCAGCAGCTTCCTGCCCCAGGTGGCCAGCGTCGTCGAACAAGGCTTCCCAAGGCTCGTGATGCGCGAGTGGTTCGCATTCTTTGCACCCCCCGGCACACCGGCTGCGGTGGTGGACCGGCTTTCAGCGTCGTTGCAGCGGGTGGCGCTGCAGCCGGCTGTGCGAAGCGCACTCGGCGAAGCCGGCCTGCTGGCCCTGGCCAGCACGCCGGCCGAACTGCGTGAGCGCATTGCACTGGAGCAGCCCTACTGGCGCGGCGTCATCGGCGCCACTGGCGTGCGTGCCGAATGAATCCGACCGCGCCCCAGGACGCAGCTGCCGCAACGGCCGCTGCCTGGGACAGCGCAGCGCAGGGCTGGGACCAGCACAGCGGCCTGATCCGTGCCTGGCTGGAACCCGCCACCGCCGCCATGCTCGATGCGGTGCAACTGGCCCCCGGCCAGCGCGTGCTCGACCTGGCTGCCGGTGCGGGCGACCAGACGCTGGATGTCGCATGCCGCGTCGGGCCCACCGGCCAGGTGCTGGCGGTCGACATCTCCGAGGCCATCCTGAGGCTGGCGGCCGAGAAGCTCCGCGTGGCGGGCCTGTCTCAGGTTGGTTTTGCACAAGCCGATGCGCAGACCTTGGGCCCGGAGCTGAACGGCTTTGACGCGGTGGTGTGCCGCCTGGGGCTGATGTTCTGTCAGCAACCCCTGCTGGCGCTGCGGCATGTGCATGCGGCGCTGGCCGCAGGCGGGCGTTTCAGCGCACTGGTGTTCGCAGGCCCCCAGCAAAACCCCTGCATCACCACCGCCATGGCCGTAGCGCAGCGCCATGCCGGTGTTGCCGCTGGCGACCCGGCAACGCCGGGCGGTCTGCTGAGCCTGGGCAATCCGCAACTGCTGACCCGGCTGATGGAGCAAGCCGGCTTCGTGGAGATCGAAGTGCAGGCCCTGTCGGCGCCGTTTCGGACGCCACGCTGCGAGGACTATGTCGAGTTCGTGCGCAGCGCCGGCTCGCCGGTGATCGAACTTCTCAGGCCATTGCCCGCCGCAGCCCGCGAAGCAGCCTGGCTGGAGATCACCGCGCAATTG
>JBBRVT010000264.1:0-6557 GCA_038246615.1 Burkholderiales bacterium | reverse complement strand
TCACCACACACCAAGGTTCTCCACCATGACCCGACATCCATCGCAGCGCCGCGCAATTCGCCGGCAGCCACCGAGGCCGACTGGCCGCCCCCGCACCGTCGCCTGGCTGGCTGCCAGCCTGTTGGCCCCTGCCCTGCCTGCCCTGGCGCAGGGCACCACGGCCACCACCCAGGTCGAGATCACCGGCCGCCACTATGACAACACCCTGGGCAGCAGCGATGCCGCATCACAAGGCGTGATCCGCGCCGAGCTGTTGAAAAGCCGCCCGGCCCTGCGCCCGGGCGAGGTGCTGGAGTTCGTGCCCGGCGTCATCGTCACCCAGCACTCGGGTGACGGCAAGGCCAACCAGTACTTCCTGCGCGGCTTCAACCTCGACCATGGCACCGACTTCGCCACCAGCGTCAACGGCCTGCCGGTCAACATGCCCAGCCACGGCCACGGCCAGGGCTACAGCGACCTGAACTTCCTGCTGCCCGAACTGGTGGACCGCATCGCCTACCGCAAGGGCCCGTACTTCGCGCAGAACGGTGACTTCTCTTCCGCCGGCTCGGCCGACATCGTCTACCGCACCGCGCTGGACGCGCCGTTCGGCGCCGTCACGCTGGGGCAGAACGGTTTTCGCCGCGGGGTGGCCGGCGGATCCACCCCCCTGGGCAACGGCCTGACGCTGCTGGGCGCCCTGGAACTGCAACGCAACGACGGCCCCTGGACCGTGCCCGAGGGCATGCACAAGACCAACGCCGTGTTCACCCTCAGCGGCGGCACGGCGGCCCAAGGCTGGCATGCCAGCCTGATGCACTACCAGGCCAAGTGGACATCGACCGACCAGATCCCGCAGCGGCTGATCGATGCCGGCAGCTTCAATGGCCAGCCCTTCGGCCGCTTCGACACGCTGGACGCCAGCAGCGGCGGCGACACCCGGCGCACCAGCCTGTCGGCGCAGTGGCAGCGCCAGGGCACGGCGGGCAGCAGCAAGCTGTCGGCCTACCTGATCGATTACCGGCTGGACCTGTTCTCGAACTTCACTTATGCGCTGGAGCGGCCCGCCGCCGGCGACCAGTTTGCGCAGCGTGACGACCGCCAGGTCTACGGCCTGGCGGCCAGCCAGACCATCGACCACGGCCTGGGCGGGCTGAACGCCCGCAGCGAAATCGGCCTGCAACTGCGCCATGACCGGGTGCAGCTGGGCCTGTTCGACACCGTGGCACGGCAGGTGACCGGCGTGACGCGTGAAGACAAGGTGCAGGAAACCCTGCTGGGCCTGTATGGCCAGACGGCGGTGGAACTGGCGCCCTGGCTGCGCGGCATCGTCGGCCTGCGTGCCGACCAGGTGCGTTTCCGGGTCGACAGCCTGACGCTGGCGGCCAACTCGGGCCGTGCCAGCGACAGCCAGCTGTCGCCCAAGCTGTCGTTGATCGCCGGGCCCTGGGCCAGGACCGAGTTCTTCTTCAACGCCGGGCGTGGCCTGCACAGCAACGACGCACGCGGCACCACCGCGCGCATCGACCCCAAGACCGGCGACCCGGTCGACACCGT
The DNA here is from genome assembly GCA_038246615.1 of Burkholderiales bacterium. Lineage (GTDB taxonomy): Bacteria > Pseudomonadota > Gammaproteobacteria > Burkholderiales > Burkholderiaceae_C > Pseudaquabacterium. Next base: position 5,021 of record JBBRVT010000264.1, on the reverse strand, counting down.
GCCGGGGCTGGTGGCCTCACGCGGGATGGAGTTCGGCGTGCGCAGTGAATGGCTGCCCGGGCTGACCACTTCGCTGGCGCTGTGGAAGCTGGACTTCGACTCGGAGCTGGTCTATGTGGGCGATGCAGGTGCCACCGAAGCCAGCCGGCCGAGCAAGCGGCGCGGCGTGGAATGGAACAACCGCTGGGCGCCGCTGCCCTGGCTGCTGGTGGACGCCGACCTGGCCTGGACGCATGCACGCTTCAGCGATGTCGACCCGGCGGGCGACCGCATCCCCAACAGCGTCGACAAGGTGGCGTCCGTCGCCTTCACCGCGCGTGACCTGGGCCCCTGGTCGGCCAGCCTGCAGTGGCGCTACCTGGGCAGCGGCCCGCTGATCGAGGACAACAGCGTGCGTGCCAACAGCGCGCTGACCAGCAACCTGCGCATCAGCCACCAGTTCAACCCCAAGACCAGCCTGACGCTGGATGTGTTCAACCTGTTCGACCGCCAGGTCAACGACATCGAATACTTCTACGACAGCCGGCTGCCGGGGGAGGGGGCGGCGGTGGCCGACAAACATGTGCACCCGGCCGAACCGCGCACGCTGCGGCTGACATTGACCCACAACTTCTGATGCCGGGCGCCGGCGTGCCCGCCGGGCGGCGCGCCGGCCCCCGGTGGTCGGTCAGCTGCGGCGGCGGCGCACCATGCAGCCCAGCAGGACCAGGCCACTGATCAGCATGGCGTAGGTCTGGGGCTCGGGCACCGGCGTGATGGCGTGGTCCACCAGGCGGCCGGCCAGGTTGAAGGGCGTGGCCTCGCCATAGCGCGCGCTGCTGATCACCCCGCCCAGGCCGCCGTCGGCGATGTCGGCGGTGATGTAGCTGACCAGGGCCTCCTGGTAGGTGACCGTGTTGACGGCATTGGCGAACAGCACGCCCAGGCCGGCAAACGGGTAGCCGTCGCCGCCGTTGGCGGTGAAGTCGATGGTGCTCAGCGACACCGTGCGGGCACCTGCCACCGCAGCACCGTTGTCGACCAGTACCGTGCCGTCGTCCAGCACGATTTGCAGCACACGGCTGCCGGCGGCGCGGCTGGTGTCGTACACCACCCGCATGCCGGCGACCTGGCCGAAGCGGCCATCCACCGCGCCAGCGGTCGAGGCAGCGGCCACAGAGTGCTCGAGGATGCCCTTGAGCTGGGCCGCGCTCACCTGCGGCGCGGTCTTCACCAGGTTGGTGAAGGGCAGCACGTTGAAGGTGTCGGCCACGGTCACGTCGCCGGCGGCCATGCTGGCGCGGATGCCACCGCCGTTCTGCAGTGCGATGTCGGTGCCACCGGAAAAGCGCATCGCATCGGCCACCAGGTTGCCGAGGTTGGTTTCGGCGTTGCGCAGCCCGGCGCTGAAGCTGCCTGCCGCGCCCGCCGCACCGCGGTTGCCGTTCAGTGCGACCTGGGACGTGCCGATCCTGGTCGCGTTGAGGGTGGCGATGTAGGCCGTCACCGGGTCGATCACTGCGCCCTTCAAGAAGGTGTCCCCCACCACCGCGTCGGCCCCGGTGCCGCTCACCCGCAGCATGCGGCTGCTGTCGACCGACACCACGGCGCCGGTGCTGTTGTCCAGCGTGAGGTTGAGCTCGCCCACATAGCGGTTGCCGAAGTTGGAGGTGACCACCGCCACCTGCTTGCCGGCGGCGTCGGTCACGAACTGCGGCATGCCTGTGATGGCCCGGCGGTCACCGGGGATCAGGATGTCGTCCAGGTCGGCCATCAGCTCATGGCCACCGCCCGAGAGCACCACGTCCACGCCAGTGAGCGCCGGGATCACCGTGGTCTTCTCGTTGCTCCAGTTCTGCAGATGGCTCATCAGCACCACGGTGCTGGCGCCGGCCGCGCGTGCGGCGTTGACATTAGCCTGGATGGTGCCGGCCAGTGACAGCAGGTTGGCGCTGTCGCTGGCAGCGGCGTCGTAACCCAGCAGGTTCACCGCGCCCGGTGAGGAAATCCTGGGCAGCAGCGGCGTGGTGGCGCCCACCAGCGCAATCATCTTGCCGCCGGTGGTCGTCACCAGCTTGTACGGCGCCACCGTGCCGTTGGCCGACAGCGCGGCAAAGGCGCTGGTGGCGTTGAAGTTAAGGTTGCTCGACAGGTAGGTGGTGCCGGAGACCGCAGCAAAGCGCGCCGCCGTGGTGGCGCCTTCGTCGAATTCATGGTTGCCGAACACGGCCGCGTCGAAACCGATGTGGCGCATCGCGATGGCGTCGTAGTAGTCCTGCTGCCCGTCGCTGTAGGCGGTGGCCAGGTTCAGCTTGCTGGCATTCCAGCGCAAGCCGGGCAGGAAGGCGTCACCGGCGTTGAGCTTGAGCACGGTGGCGCCACCAGCTGCAGCGGCGGTGGCAGCGTTGCCGATCACCGTGGCCAGGCGGTCGACACCGCCGTAGAACGAGATGGCCTGCGAGGCGTTGTCACGCAGGTTGCCCTGGGCCGAGAGCAGCCAGCTCTCCTGGTCGCCCACATGCAGCAGGGTGAGTTTCTCGGCCTGGGCACTGCCAAAGGCCAGCAGCAGGCTGGCGGCGATCAGGCTCAGGCGCCGCAGCGCGGCAGGTTGGCGTGCAGTCATGGTGTCCTCGGTGGTGTGGAAAAACATATCACGGTAGACGGCCTGCATGAACAAGCCGTGACACCACCCCCGACCAGGGGGGTGGGGGGTGCTGCAGAGGCCCGGCTGGACGGTGACTGGCCAGGCCGTTCGCCGCAGACCAGCGTCATGCGCATGACTATCGCAGCACATACAAAGAAGGGCCATCCACTCCAGTGAGTTTTCCGACCATGCTGCGTTCCGCACTGATCGCCACCGCCGTACTTGCCAGCGCGCTGCCCTGGGCTGCCCAAACTGCCGAGCAGACTCATGCCTTTGCCTGCGACAGCAGCGCCTACAAGGTGCGGATCGCCGGCACCTTGTCGGGCAGCCTGCAGGCCGATGGCAACACCATCCTGGTCAGGCAGATGCTGGGCCTGCCCACGTTCAACGGCGCACCCGCCGTGGATGGCGCTGGGCCTGTGTGCGGTCGCTGCGCGCAGACGTCTCGGCTGATGGCGCCAGGCGCCCTGCGCGAGCCGCATGCCATGACAGTTTGATGAATCAAGAACCTCCGGACAGGGGGGGACTACATCCCCCGCCCATGTCATCAGATTTCACACAAGCCACGCAAAGTTCGGCAAGTCCCGCCACCGCCATGGTGGCCTGTCCGCCCAACCCCAAGGTGAATCCATGTCTCTGAACACCCATCCCATCCGTGCGCTGGCACTGGCCGCTGCAGCCCTGCTGTCCACCCAGGCCATGGCCGTCGGAGCCCCCCCGGCCGAAGTGGTCGTCGGCCTGACCAACATCTTCAGCGTGGCCGAGATCGGCAACGCCGACAACGTGATGCTGAACCTCGGCGTGACCCCCGGTTTCCAGATCAACCAGGTGCGCTGGGATGTGTCGCTCACCGCATACGAACCCAGCTGGCTGTCGGAGATGGCGCTCACCATCACCAACACCGCCGGTGACGGCATCACCCTCACGCCGAGCGAGACCGGCACCTTCGGCAGTGGCCAGTTCAGCGGCAGCATGACGCTGTCGGCCCTGGGCCTGGCCTTCAGCGCCGGCAGCGACGGCCGCCTGAACTTCGAATTCCACGACGGTTTCGACGACCTGGCCGGCCCGGACGGCCGCTGGAATGCCGGCAGCATGATCACGCTGAGCCCGGTGCCCGAGCCGGCGACCTACGGCCTGATGGCGCTGGGCCTGCTGGCGGTTGCCGCCGCGCGCCGCCTGCGCGCCTGACCCGCGCCGGGCTGCTGCCTTGGTCAGCCCTGCTGCACGGGCCATCGGCCTGTTCCCCACGCCGCTGATGCATGCCAGCGGCGTGGTCGATGACGCCATGCTGGCGCTGCTGTGCCAGCGCGCCGTGCAACAGGCTGGCACGCCGAACACACGGTCGACCGCGCTCACCCACACCACCCTGCTGCAACCGCAGGACGATCCACTGCTGGCCCGCGTGATCGACCGGCTCACGCCGCAGATCGAAGCCTTCGGTGAACTGCTGTTCGGCGAGCGCCTGGCCTGGACGGTGAAAGAGCTGTGGCTCAACCGGCTGGAGACCGGCGGCCACCAGGGCCTGCACAACCATGCCAACAGTCTGGTGTCGGCGGTGTTGTACCTGACGCCGGTGCATGACAGCGCGGCCACCGTGTTCGTCAAGGCCATGGGCCATGCGGGTTATGTTTTCAGCAACGCCCATGCCGGTGCGGCCACCAACCCGTTCAATGCCGACAAGTGGGTGATGCCGGCAGTGGCCGCTGGCGACATGGTGTTGTTTCCCAGCCACCTGCTGCACGAGGTGCCGTTGAACTGCGGTGGCCAGCGCCTCAGCCTGGCGTTGAATGCCATCCCGCAGCGCCTGGACGCCTCGGGCTACCGCATCGGTTTGCAGCCATGAACACCCGCCAGCAGTTGCGCCGCCGCCTGCTCGGCTGGCCCACCGCCACCATGCTGGCTGCGTGCCTGCCGCGCAGCGCACGCGCCCATGCCTTCCCTGAAGACGGCTTCACCGTGCTGCACCCCTGGTGCGACGAGGCCCGTGCCGGCGCCACCGACCTGCCGGTGCTGCTGCGCATCATCGACATCCGCCGGGCCGACCGCCTGCTGGGTGCCGAGACGCCGGTGGCCACCCGCATGCTGCTGCACCTGCCGCCGCGCCGGCCGTTCGACCCGCCTGCCCCGCAGGGCGAGCCCGGCCCGCCCGGCCTGGCGCTGCAACCCGGGCACGACCTCAACCTGTCGCACTTCGGCCCGCACCTGCTGCTGCAGCAGGTGTTGACCGACCTGCACTTCGGGCGTGAGTACCCGCTGACACTGCGCTTCGAACAAGCCGGCAACGTGGAAGCCGCACTCATCATCGGCCTGGATTGAGCATGCGCCCGTGCGCCGTTAGGGCCGGGCCAGGCCAGCAGGCCGTCATGCGGACGACACACCGCCCGCTTAACGTTTCCGG
>JBBRVT010000263.1:0-6599 GCA_038246615.1 Burkholderiales bacterium | reverse complement strand
CTGACCTGCCAGGTGGTGGCCGGAAAGTGCCCGTTGCCGTTGTCCCAGACCATGCCGCCGCTGTGCACCGCCCAGAGGTTGGTGACACGGAAGTCGTCCGGCCCGCACACCAGGGTTTCGCAGGCGAAGCCCAGCGGCGCCAGACGCGCGGTCACCAGGCCCTGGCAGCCGGCGTCGTCGGGCGTGACCGGGGGGCTGGCGATCAATTGCTCCAGCAGGCGCAGCGTGGCCAGGTCGTCGGTCATCGCGCCGGCTGTCAGGCGTTCAGGGTGGGAAAGCCGCCACCACGCCGCGGCACGAAGCCGTCGGGCACCACGTCGATGATGAAGTCGGTGTACTCGGGGGCGTCGTCGCCGCCGACCGTGCGCGGCGTGGCGCGCGAGACCGGACCTGCCTCGTTCTGCAGCCGCCAGATCAGGTTGGTGACCGAATCGGAATGCGACAGGCCCTCCTCGCGGCTGATGGTGCCGTCGCCGATCATGCGGGCCAGCGCTTCCTCGAAGCTGCAGGAGCCGTCGGCCATCGACTTCTCCATCGCCGCCTTCACGCCGGTGAAGTCGCCTTTCTCGATCAGCTCGGCCACCAGGTTGGTGTTGAGCAGCACCTCCACTGCCGGTACACGCCCGCCTGCCTCGGCCCGCAGCAGGCGCTGCGAGACCACCGCGCGCAGGCCGGCTGCCAGGTCGCCCAGCAGCACCGGCCGCGCCTCGGGCGAGTAGAACGACAGGATGCGGCCCAGCGCATGGTGGCTGTTGTTGGCATGCAGCGTGGCGAGCACCAGGTGGCCCGACAGCGCATAGCTGAGCGCCGCGCTCATGGTCTCGCGGTCGCGGATCTCGCCGATCAGGATGCAATCGGGGCTCTGGCGCAGCGCGTTCTTCAGCGCGATCTGCAGGTTTTCAGTGTCACGCCCGATTTCGCGCTGGTTGACCACGCATTTCTTGCTCTGGAACAGGAACTCGATCGGCTCCTCGATGGTGAGGATGTGGCCCGCCAGGGTGCGGTTGCGCATCTCCAGCATGGCCGCCAGGGTGGTGCTCTTGCCCGAGCCGGTGGCGCCCACCATCAGGATCAGGCCGCGCTTTTCCATCACCAGCTGGCCCAGCAGCGCGGGCACGTTGAGCGAGTCGAGCGCCGGGATGGTGTGCGGGATGTGACGCACCACGCCGGCCACCGAGCCGCGCTGCTTGAAGGCCGAGATGCGGAAGCTGCCCACCCGGTCGATGGCCACCGCCAGGTTCAGTTCGCCGGTGTCGTCCAGCTCTTCCAGTTGCTGCGGGCTCAGCACCTCGGCCAGCAACTGGCGCGGCTGCTGTGGCGTCAGGATCTGGTCGCTCAGCTGCAGCATCTGGCCGTGGATCTTGATCAGCACCGGCATGTTGGCCGACAGGAACACGTCCGAGGCCTGGCGCTCGGCCATCAGCCTCATGACCCGTTCCATGCGTCCTGACATGTCAGCCCTTCGTCCGACGGGTACGCCGGACGATCCCCCGACGGCATGCGGGCCGGCTTGGCAGCGGCCCGGCGATCGGCCCGCTCTGCTTCGATGACCACCACTGGTGCTGCATGAGGATCACGGCCGCAACAGGTCGTTGATGCTGGTCTTGCTGCGCGTCTGCGCATCGACCTGCTTCACGATGATGGCGGCATACATGCTGTAGGGCTGGCCATTGGCGGCCGTCTTGGGCAGGTTGCCCGAGACCACCACGCTGCCGCTGGGCACGCGGCCGTAGCTGATCTCGCCAGTCTCGCGGTTGAAGATCGGGGTGCTCTGGCCCAGGTACACGCCCATGCCCAGCACCGAGTTCTCTTCGACGATCACGCCTTCGACCACCTCGGAGCGGGCGCCGATGAAGCAGTTGTCCTCGATGATGGTGGGGTTGGCCTGCAGCGGTTCGAGCACGCCGCCGATGCCCACGCCGCCGGACAGGTGCACGTTCTTGCCGATCTGCGCGCAGCTGCCCACGGTGGCCCAGGTGTCGACCATGGTGCCTTCGTCCACATAGGCGCCGATGTTCACGTAGCTCGGCATCAGCACCACGCCCTTGCCGAGAAAGCTGCCGCGCCGGGCCACCGCCGGCGGCACCACGCGCACGCCGCTGGCGCGGATGGCGGCCTCGTCGATGTGCGAGAACTTGGTCGGCACCTTGTCGAAGAAGGTCAGCGCGCCGGCATGCACCGGCTGGTTGTCGTGCAGGCGAAAGCTCAGCAGCACCGCCTTCTTCAGCCACTGGTGCACTGTCCAGTCGCCCACGCCGTTGCGGCTGGCCACGCGCAGGCGGCCGGCGTCCAACTCGCCGACGGCGTGGTCCACCGCCTCGCGGATGCTGGGGTCGGCGGTGGTCGGGTCCAGGCTGGCGCGGCCTTCCCAGGCCAGGTCGATGGTGGATTGCAGGTCGGTGGTCATGGTGTTGTCGGCCGCTCGGGCCTCAGGCTGGAACGTGGGATCGGGTGAATGCGGCGATGCGGTGCGCGGCTTCCAGGCAATCGTCGGCGCCCGCCACCAGGGCCAGGCGGATGCGGCCTGCGCCCGGGTTGTGGCCCTGCGCCGTGCGCGCCAGCAAGCTGCCGGGCAGCACCGCCACATTGTATTGAGCCAGCAACTGCTGGGCGAAGGCGATGTCGTCGCCCGCCTGGCCCTGCACGCCAGGCACGCCCGCCCACAGGTAGAAGCCGGCGTCGGGCAGGGCCAGGTCCAGCACGTCGGCGAGCACCGGCGTCACCTGGGCGAACTTGGTGCGGTAGAGCGCCCGGTTGGCCACCACATGGGCTTCGTCGTTCCAGGCGGCCACGCTGGCGGCCTGCACCACCGGGCCCAGCGCGCTGCCGTGGTAGGTGCGGTAGAGCAGAAACTGCTTCAGGATGGCCGCATCGCCCGCCACGAAGCCCGAGCGCAGCCCTGGCACGTTGCTGCGCTTGCTCAGCGAGGTGAAGGCGATCAGGTTGCGGAAGTCAGGCCGGCCCAGCCTGGCCGCCGCCTGCAGGGCGCCCAGCGGCGGTTCATCGCGGAAGTAGATCTCGGAATAGCACTCGTCGCTGGCGATCACGAAGCCGTGCCGGTCGCTCAGCGCGAAGAGTTGCGCCCATTCCGACAAGGGCATCACTGCCCCCGTGGGGTTGCCCGGCGAGCACACATACAGCAGCTGGGTGCGGGCCCAGGTGGCGTCGTCGATGCTGTCCCAGCGCACCGCGAAGTTGCGCGCCGCATCGCTGTTGGCATAGGCCACCTCGGCACCGGCCAGCAGGGCCGCGCCCTCGTAGATCTGGTAGAACGGATTGGGGCAGACCACGGTGGCGCCCTCGCGCGTCGGGTCGACCACCGTCTGCGCGATGGCGAACAGCGCCTCGCGGCTGCCGCCCACCGGCAGCACCTGGGTGGCAGGGTCCAGCGCCAGGCCATAGCGGCGCTGCAGCCAGCCGGTGAAGGCCTCGCGCAGGCGCGGCTCGCCGGCGGTGGGCGGGTAGACCGACAGGCCCTTCAGCCCGGCCACCATCGCCTCCTCCACCAACGCCGGCGTCGCATGGCGCGGCTCGCCGATGCCCAGGCTGATCGGCCGCAGCGCGGGGTTGGGGGTGATGCCGGCGGTCAGCGCCTTCAGGCGCTCGAACGGGTAGGGGTGCAGCTTGCCCAGCAGGGGGTTCATACACGGATTATCGTGGCGTGCACCGCTGTGCACCCGGCGTGCACCGCTGTGCACCCGGCTTGCACCGCTGTGCACCCGGCGTGCACCGACCGCCGGCCGCAGCCGCGACAATCCGTGCCCACCATGCCGAACGCCGCCCTGCGCGTGCTGTCGCTCATCCCGCCGATGACGCAGCTGAACACGCCTTACCCGTCCACCGCCTACCTCACCGGCTTCCTGCGCGGGCAGGGCGTGGACGCAGTGCAGGCCGACCTGGCCCTGGCCTTGGCCCTGCGGCTGTTGTCGCCAGCCGGCCTGGCGGCAATGCAGCAGCAGATCGCCGCCGTGCCGCAGGGCGAGCGCACGGTGCGGGTGCATGCCTTTGCCGAGCAGTACCCGCGCTACGCCGCCACCATCGGACCGGTGATCCGTTTTTTGCAGGGACACGACGCCACGCTGGCGCACCGCATCGTCGGCCGGCAGTTCCTGCCCGAGGGCCCGCGCTTTGCCGCGCTGGATGTCTACGACGACGCCGACGGCGCCGGCCCGCTGGCCTGGGCCTTCGGTGCGCTGGGCACGCAGGACCATGCCCGCCACCTGGCCACGCTGTACCTGAACGACCTGGCCGACGTGGTGCGCGAGGGCGTGGATGCGCGTTTCGAGTTCGTGCGCTATGCCGAGAGCCTGGCGCAGAGCCAGCCCACCTTCGACCCGCTGGCGCAGGCCCTGGCCGCGCCGCCCACGCTGGTGGACGCGCTGCTGGCCCGGCTGACGCAAGAGGTGCTGGCGCAGTACCGGCCCACGGTGGTGCTGCTGTCGGTGCCCTTCCCCGGTGCGGTGTATGCCGCCTTCCGCATCGCGCAGACCATCAAGGCGCTGGACCCGTCCATCACCACGGTGCTGGGTGGCGGCTATGTCAACACCGAACTGCGTGAACTCGCCGAGCCGCGGGTGTTCGACTTCTTCGACTTCATCACGCTGGACGCCGGCGAGCGCCCGCTGCTGGCGCTGCTGGCGCACCTGCAGGGCCAGCGCGCCGCCCAGCGCCTGGTGCGTACCTTCCACCGGGTGGATGGCGTGGTGCGCTACACCAACCTGGCCGAGCCCGACATCGCGTTTGCAGACGTCGGCACGCCCACCTGGGACGGCCTGCCACTGGGCCAGTACCTGAGCCTGCTGGACATGCTCAATCCCATGCACCGGCTGTGGAGCGACGGCCGCTGGAACAAGCTGACCGTGGCCCATGGCTGCTACTGGAAGAAGTGCAGCTTCTGCGACGTCAGCCTGGACTACATCGGCCGCTACGACGCCGCCACCGCCGAGACCCTGTGCGACCGCATCGAGGCCGTGGTCGCCGAGACCGGGCAGACCGGCTTCCACTTCGTCGACGAGGCCGCGCCGCCCAAGAGCCTGAAGGCGCTGGCCGCCGAGATCGAACGCCGGCAGCTGTCGGTCAGCTGGTGGGGCAACATCCGCTTCGAGAAGAGCTTCACGCCCGACCTGTGCCAGCAGTTGGCCGACAGCGGCTGCATCGCCATCAGCGGCGGGCTGGAGGTGGCCAGCGACCGGCTGCTGACACTGATGAAGAAGGGCGTCTCGGTCGACCAGGTGGCGCGGGTGACCAAGGGTTTCAGCGACGCCGGCGTGCTGGTGCATGCCTACCTGATGTACGGCTTTCCGACCCAGACGGTGCAGGACACGGTGGACGCGCTGGAATTCGTGCGCCAGCTGTTTGCCGAAGGCTGCATCCAGAGCGGTTTCTGGCACCGCTTCGCCTGCACCGTGCATTCACCGGTGGGCCTGGCGCCGCAGGACTACGGCGTGCAGCTGGTGCCGCTGCCCGTGGTGGCCGAAGGACGCAGCTTCGCCAGGAACGACATCGGCTTCACCGACCCGACCGGATGCGACCACGACGCGCTGGGCGTGGGGCTGAAGAAGGCGCTGTACAACTACATGCACGGTATCGGCCTGGACGACGACGTGCGGCGCTGGTTCGACTTCCACGTGCCCAAGCCCAAGGTGGCGAAGAACCGCATCGCGCGGGCGCTGGCCATGCCGCCATGACGTGCCGGCAGGCGCTCGGGCAGGCTTACAACCAGCCCGCGCAGCCTTCGGCCCGGCAGCGGCACTTCAACTTGCCCTCATGGTGGGTCTCGCCATAGTTCACCGTGATCTCGTCGCCCGGCGTGATGGGCCGCAGCGCATAGAACTCGACCCGGCCGTCGCGGATCTGCAGCCGGGCATTGGGCGCGCAGCTGTGGTTGGTGAAGCGCATCGGGTCGCTGCCCTGGCTGGCGTCGATGGCCTTCTTCTGCGACACCTCCACGATCATGATGCGCGCCTGGCCGGCGGCGCGGCGCCGCGCTTCGGCCACGCCGATGCTCTCGCCGCGGATCTCGCCGATCTTGCGGTGCGCCGGGATCGCCTCGGCGGCGAAGGCGCCGAAGCCGTCGATGCCGCTCTTGCGTGCCACCACGTCGAACTTCTGGTAGGCCGGGCGGCCGGTGTCGGCCGGCAAAGCGTCCGGGGAAGCGTCCGGAAAAGCGTCCGGAAAAGCGTCCGGCAAAGCGTGCGGCCTCAGGTCGCGGGGCCGGGTGTTCAGCCGTGGCATGGCGCTCAGGTGTCCTGGCCCACGTCGATGCGGTTGCCGTCGGGGTCGGCCAGCACGAAGGTGCGCATGCCGTAGTCGGCATCGCGGATGCCGCTGACGATGGCCACGCCCTGCGCCACCAGGTGGTCGTACAGCGTGCGGGCATCCGCCACCATCAGGTGCGCCACGTTCTGGCTGGTGGCGCGGTGGGCCGCATCCAGGCTGAGGTGCAGCTCGGCGGCGTCCTTCTCCAGGATCACGAAGGCCACCGGGTCGCCGTTCTCGAACACGGCCTGAAAGCCGAGCAGGCCGCAGTAGAAGGCGAGTGCGCGTGGCAGGTCGGCCACGGCCAGCGTGGGCGCCTGGCGGCCGAATTGCACGGGGTG
>JBBRVT010000262.1:0-6603 GCA_038246615.1 Burkholderiales bacterium | reverse complement strand
CGGCAACATCGTCCGAAGCGACGATTGAGGCGGCCGGCGGCGGCTGCCTACGATCCGGCACCCTGGACACCGCACGCCGCAGCCTGGCCGCCCCACGATGAACCTCACCCAACCGCTGCACAAGGCGCTGATCGAACGTCCGCAGGCCGAAGCCCTGGCTTGCGGTGGCCGCCGCACCAGTTGGTCGGCCTTTGTCGACCGGGTGGCCCGGCTGGCTGCGGTGCTGCAGCAACTGGGCCTGCAGCCCGGTGACCGGGTCGGCATGCTCGGCATGAACAGCGACCACTACGTCGTCTACTTCCATGCCGTGTGGTGGGCCGGCGGCGTGATCAACCCGGTCAACATGCGCTGGAGCGCGGCCGAGGTCGCCTACTCGCTGGACGACTGCGACACCCGCATCCTGCTGGTCGATGGGCACTTTCATGCCGTGGCCGCCGGCCTGCGCACCGCGGCCGGCCAGGGCATGCACAGCCGCAGCCTGCAGCAGCTGGTGCACTGGGGCGACGGCCCGGCGCCCGACGGCTTCGTCGACGGCCCGGCGTTGGTGGCGCAGGCCACGCCGGTGGACGACGCCCGCCGCAGCGGTGACGACCTGGCAGCAGTGATGTACACCGGCGGCACCACCGGCCGGCCCAAGGGCGTGATGCTCAGCCAGGCCAACCTGGCGAGCAATGTGCTGAGCGCCAACCAGGCGGCCACCCGGCCGGTGGACAGCGTGGGCATCAACTGCGCGCCGATGTTCCATGTGGGCGGCATGGCGCTGGCGCTGCAGCTCATCCAGCGGCTGTGCCGCCAGGTCATCCTGCCCGGCTTCGACGAGCTGCCGGTGCTGCAGGCCATCGCCGACGAGCGCGGCAGCGAGATCTTCCTGGTGCCCACCATGCTCAAGCGCCTGGTCGAGCATCCGCAGTTCGGCAGCTTCGACACCGGCTGCATGCAGCTGGTGCTCTACGGCGCCTCGCCCATCGACGAGACCCTGCTGGCCCGCGCGCGCCAGGTGCTGCCGGCGGCCGGCTTCTGCCAGCTCTACGGCATGACCGAGCTGTCGCCGGTGGTCACGGCCCTGCCGGCCTGGTGCCATGCGCCCGGGCAGCCGGCCGATCTGCAACGCCAGCGGTTGCGCTCGGTGGGCCGCGCGGTGCCGATCGCCGAGATGCGCATCGTCGATGCCGACGACCAGCCTGTGCCGCCCGGCACGGTGGGCGAGATCGTGGTGCGCGGCCCGCTGGTGATGCAGGGTTACTGGGGCCAGCCCGAGCAGACGGCACAGGCGCTGCGCGGCGGCTGGATGCACACCGGCGACGGCGGCCGCATGGACGCCGACGGCTTCTTCTACGTGGTCGACCGGCTCAAGGACATGATCGTCAGCGGTGGCGAGAACGTCTATTCCGCCGAGGTCGAGAACGCCATCACCCAGCTGCCACAGGTGGGCATGGCTGCGGTGATCGGCGTGCCCGACGACCGCTGGGGCGAGCGGGTGCATGCGGTGGTGGTGCTGCGCCCGGGCGCGGTGCTGACAACCGCAGAGCTGCAGGCGCACTGCCGCACCCTGATCGCCGGCTACAAGTGCCCGCGCAGTGTCGAGTTCCGCGAGGCGCTGCCGCTGTCGGCTGCCGGCAAGGTGCTGAAGGTGGACCTGCGCGCGCCGTTCTGGGCTGGCAAGAGCCGCAACGTCAACTGATCAACCGCCAGGAACCCGACATGACCCCCCGCCTGCCTGGCAGCATCACCCGCCGTTTGCGCCTGCCGCTGATCGCCGCGCCGATGCTCAACGTCTCGGGCGTCGACCTGGTGGTGGCGGCCTGCCGCAACGGCGTGATCGGCGCCTTTCCCACGGTGAACGCGCGCAGCCCCGGGCAACTGGACCAGTGGCTCACCGAGATCAAGCAGCGCCTGTTCGCCGCGCCCGAAGAGGCCGCGCCCTGTTGCCCCAACCTGATCATGCGGTCACCCCGCATGGCCGACGACCTGGCCTGCCTGGTGCGCCACCGGGTGGAGCTGGTGATCACCAGCGTGGGCTCGCCCGCCGCAGCGGTGCCGGCGCTGCACGGCGTCGGCTGCCTGGTGCTGGCCGACGTGGCCACCATGGCGCATGCCCGCAAGGCGATTGCCGCCGGCGCCGACGGCCTGGTGCTGCTGAGCGCCGGTGCCGGCGGCCAGACCGGCTGGCTCAACGGCATGGCCTTCGTGCGGGCGCTGCGGCAGGAATACGACGGCCCGCTGGTGCTGGCCGGCGGCATCAGCGACGGCGTGGCCCTGCGCGCGGCCCAGGTGCTGGGCTGTGATCTGGCCTACATGGGCACGCGCTTCATCGCCACCCGCGAGAGCCTGGCGCCCGACGCCTACCGCAGCATGCTGGTCGAGTCGGGTATCGACGACGTGCTGCTCACGCGCGCCTTCACCGGCCTGCCCACCAGCATGCTGCTGCCGGCCATCCGCCGCGCCGGGCTGGACCCGGTCACGCTGGACGAGACCGTCACCCCCAACACTGCGGCCCAGATGTTCGGCGGCACATCGCACGGCAACACCGCCGACGGCCCCAAGCGCTGGAAAGACATCTGGAGTGCGGGCCACAGCGTGAGCGGTGTGCGCCAGGTGCAGACCGTCGAGGCGATGGTCGCCCAGGTTGAACAAGAGTTCCACAAAGCGCTTGCTTGAGCTGAAAGGCACACCATGCACTCCTGTCAGGCCGGCCCGACCGCCAGCGCACTGCTGCTGCGCGCGCTGCAGCGCCACCCCGGGCGCACCGCCTTCCGCTGGGACGCGGGCGACCTGAGCTACCGCGCCACCGCCGAGACCATCGGCCGCATGCAGGCGGTGTTCGCAGCCGCCGGCCTCGGGCCGGGCGACCGCGTGGCCATCCTGGCGGCCAACCAGGTGCAGGCCTGGTGCGCCGGCCAGGCTGCCATTGCCAGCGGCATGGTCACCACCGCGCTGCACCAGCTTGGCAGCCTGGACGACCACCTGTTCCAGCTGCAGGACTTCGGCGCCCAGGTGCTGGTCTGCGACGCCACTGGCTTCGGCGAGCGGGCGCAGGCGCTGGCCGCGCGCCATGCGGGGCTGCAGCAGCTCTATACCCTGACCGATGCCGACTTCGGCAGCAGCCTGGCCCGCGCCACCGAGCGCATCGGCCACGCCAGCATGCAGGACCTGTCGCAGCCCGGCGCGCTGGCCGTCGTCAGCTACACCGGCGGCACCACCGGCCGAAGCAAGGGCGCGGCCCGCACCCAGGCTGGCCTGGCGGCGATGGTGATCGAGAAGCTGAGCGACTTCGACCTGCCCGACACGCCCCACTACCTGGCCGCCGCCCCCATGACGCATGTGGCCGGCACGGTGGTGCAGCCCACGCTGATGCGCGGCGGTACGGTGCGGCTGCTGTCGGGCTTCAACCCCGGCCGGGTGCTGGCGCTGATCGCGCAGGAGCGCATCAACCTCACGCTGCTGGTGCCGACCATGGTCTACACCATGCTCGACCACCCCGAGCTGGACCGCACCGACCTCAGCAGCCTGCACACCCTGCTGTACGGCGCCAGCCCGATGTCGCCCACCCGGCTGGTGGAAGGCCTGGAACGCATCGGCCCGGTGTTCGCCCAGCTGTATGGCCAGACCGAGGGCTACCCGGTCAGCTTCCTCAAGCGCAGCGACCATGACGTGCAGCAGCCCGAGCTGTTCAGCAGCTGCGGCCTGCCCACCAGCGGCAGCCAGGTGGTGCTGCTCGACGACGACGACCAGCCGGTGGCGCCCGGCGCGGTGGGCGAGCTGTGCGTGCGCAGCCGCCAGGTGATGGAGGGCTACCTGAACCAGCCCGAGCTGACCGCCGCCACCTTGCGCAGCGGCTGGCTGCACACCGGCGACATGGCACGCGCCGACCCACGCGGCTACCTCTACATCGTCGACCGCAAGAAAGACATGATCGTCAGCGGCGGCTTCAACGTCTACCCGCGCGATGTGGAAGACGTGATCAGCAGCCACCCGGCGGTGGCCATGGTGGCGGTGATCGGCGTGCCCGACGCCAAGTGGGGCGAAGCGGTGACGGCGATGGTGGTGTGCAAGCCCGGCCAGCAGGTGCCTGGGGAATTGCTGATCGACATGGTGCGCGACAGGAAGGGCAGGGTCTGCGCGCCCAAGCAGGTGCAATTCGTGCCCGACCTGCCGCGCACTGCGGTGGGCAAGATCGACAAGAAAGCGTTGCGCGCGCCCTTCTGGGCCGGGCAGGGGCGCTCTCAGGCTCTGATGCGGCGCGGCTGCCTTCGTCGGCTCGACGATGCCGCCGCCACGAACGAATTGATGCACATCCTCTGGCGTGTGTGCGAACCCATCGGTGGACCACTGGAATTCCAGCACCTGCGTAAAGGTCGTCACACCGTCGGTCGTCACACCGTCGCCGACGTGCTCGAATAGTTCGGTGTCGGCCGCAACCAGAGGCACCGCTGGGCCGGCCGCGCGCGCGGCGGTGTCGCTCAGCCACGGCACCTCCATCACGCAGTTCCGACCGGGGCCGACAGCCTGTTTGTCGTCGCGTCGATGCGCACGGGAGTCAGAGGTCAGCCAACCGGGCACCATCGCTGCACCGCTTCCGCCGTGTCGAACGGCCCGGTGTTGAAGCAGATGCGCGCCTGCGGTGCATGTTCATGGACCACGTTGAGCACTTTTTCAAACAGGAGAAAGTTTTTACCGATGGTGCGCACACCGGCACCGATCACGACGCAGTCATAGCGGCTCTTGTGCAGAGCAGCGCGGATCACGTCCTCTGCGGTTTCGCCGAAATCGGTCAGGCAAAGTTTCGCGTCGTAACCCAAGGCGTTCAGCGCGGCGATGTCCTTGTCCAGCCCGCCCTGGACCTTCTCGGCCGTCATGCCGGGAAAGGCGGCGTAGGCAGGATCTGCGAAGTTGATGAGCTGCGGCTGCAGGCCAACCGATAGAACGAATTTCTTTGTGTTCATGGTGTTTCTCTGGATGGTTATGGAGAGTTTGTGAAGGTGCCATGCGGAGTCTGGTCAACTGCGCCTGGGTTTGTCAGCTTCCGGGTGCGGCGACGTGAAGGATCATCTTTCCTCGTGCCTTGCCGCCTTCCCCGAGGCGGTGCGCCTGGGCTGCGTCGGCAAGCGCGAACTCCTGGCCGACCACGACGCGGAGGCGCCCGTCATCGACGCGCTGCGCCAGTTGCGCAAGCACGCCGCCGCGCGGCGGCGTGAAGACGAAGGCGGCACGCACGCCCGCTGTGGCGGCGCGCTCGGGCGACGGCGGCATCGCGGTCGCCACCAGGATGCCGCCCTTGCGCATCGTCGCCCATGAAGCCTCTTGCGTCTGCCCGCCCAGCGTGTCGAGCACGATGTCGATGTCGTGCGCCACCTGCTCGAAGCGTTGCGTGCGGTAGTCGATCACTTCGTCGGCGCCCAGGCTCTTGACCAGCGCCACGCCATCGCCACTGGCGGTGGCGATCACATGGGCGCCATGTTCCTTGGCCAGTTGCACAGCAATCGTTCCGAGCGCGCCGGCGCCGCCGTGGACCAAGACGCGTTGGCCGCGTTCGATCTTGGCGGTGTCGATCAAGGCGGTCCAGGCTGCCTGGCCAGGGGTCGGCAAAGCCGCTGCGGTCGAGAACGACACCGTGCGGGGTTTCTTCGCCACCTGGCTCGCCTCGACGGCAAGGTACTCGGCATAGGTGCCACCACGGGCAAACTCGGCGTAGAAGAACACCTCATCGCCAAGTTCGAAGCCGCGCACTGCCCCGCCCATCGCCGCGACGGTGCCCGCCGCGTCCGAGCCGAGCGTGATCGGGAACGGCTTGGGCAGTTGTGCGGCCATCAACCCGGAGCGCACCTTCCAGTCGATCGGGTTGATGCCGGCCGCGACTACGCGCACCAGAAGGTCGCCAGCGCCGCAGGCGGGTACTGGCGCGTCTTCGAGCTGCAGCAACTCAGGCCCGCCGTAGGCATGGATGCGAATGGCTTTCATTGTCGAGATCCTTGTTGAAAGGCTGCAGCCTGACCTGTCTTGCCGGCGTTCGGTAGCGGCAGGAACGGACAAGACTTTTCCATCCGTGGAATAGACTGCCCCGGGATGGACGATCTCTCGGCGCTGCGCGACATGGCCTTGTTCGTCGAGGTGGCGCGCACGGGCAACTTCAGCCGTGCCAGCGCGAACCTCGCTGTGCCAGGGGCAACGCTGTCTCGGCGCATTGCCGAGATGGAGCGCAGGTTCGGCGTGCGGCTGTTCGACCGCACCACACGCCGGGTCGAGTTGACCGATGCCGGACGGCGCTACTTCGAGCGCTGCGGTGATCTGGTCGACCAGGCGCGTCTGGCGCAGGAAGCGCTGCGCGAGTCCGCCGCAGGCCCGACCGGACATGTGCGCGTGTCCATGCCGGTCGACATGGGCGTCAACCATGTCGGCCCGCTGCTGCCTGAATTCACGCGGCGCCATCCGGGCATCACTCTCGAGCTCGACCTGTCGCCCAGCCACCGCGATCTGGTGGGCGAGCATGTCGATGTGGCCATCCGCATCGGCGCCGTGAAGGGCGACCCACTGGTCGTGCGCCGCATCGGTACGGTCGAGATGCTGATGTTCGCTGCCCCGACCTACCTCGAGCGCCATGGCCTG
>JBBRVT010000261.1:0-6615 GCA_038246615.1 Burkholderiales bacterium | reverse complement strand
TTCCGCAGCGCCAACCGTGACACCGAAACCATCACTGCGGCGATGATCCGCGAGGACCTGGCCCTGCTCAAGACCGGCGGCTTCACGCTGCTGCGTGTTTTCGACAGCTCGGACGCCGTGGCCAAGCTGCTGCTGCAGATCATCAGCCAGGACAAGCTGGACTTCAAAGTGATGCTGGGCGCCTACATCCAGTCCGAGAGCGGCGACGGCCTGAGCGCCACGCAGCTGGCCAACAACCGCGCCTACAACCGTGCCGAGGTCGAGCGCGCCGTGGTGTTGGCCAATACCTACAAGGACCTGGTGATCGCCGTCAGCGTCGGTAATGAGACCATGGTGAACTGGACCTTCGTGCGCAGCGCGCCCGACGTGATGGTCGCCTACATCACATCGGTGCGTGAGCGCATCACCCAGCCGGTCACCACCGACGACAACTGGGCCTTCTTTGCCAAGAACCCTGGCGAGCGCTACGACCCCAAGCTGGTGCTCGAAGCGGTCGATTTTGTCTCGATGCACAGCTACCCGCTGCTCGACACCGTGCCGCCGGCGATTGCCAACTGGGACTGGCAGCAGCAGGCCGTGGCGGCCGGTGCGGCCCGCGCCACCGCGATGATGGATGCGGCCATCGCCGCCGCCAAGAGCGAATACACCGCCGTGCGCACCCACATGAACAGCCAGGGCTTTGCCGGCAAGCCGATCGTCGTCGGTGAAACCGGCTGGAAGGCCGAGGCCTCCGGCGGCGAGTTCAACCGCGCTCATCCGGTGAATCAGAAGATGTACTTCGACCGCCTCAACGCCTGGGCCGCCGAAGGCCGCGCCGGCAACGGCCCGGCCAGCGTGATCTACTTCGAGGCCTTCGACGAGCCCTGGAAGAGCCGCGACGACAAGTGGGGGCTGTTCACCGTTGCCCGCAAGGCGCGTTACATGGTGCAAGGCCTTTATCCCAACACGATCTGGGACACCACCTACACCGCCGCCGACGCCGTTTATGCACCCACCGTCACCAGCACCTCGATAACGGCCAACCGCTTCACGCTGTATGCCGATGCGGTGACGGCTGGCGAGGCCCGCGTCAGCAACCTGCAGTTCTTCGGCTGGGACAGCCCGCCCACCGCCTTCTCGGGCGAGGCCACCGGCACCGTCGGCGATGGTGAGCTGTTCCACTACCTTGAGGTGGCGCCGACGCCGGCGGTTTACGGCTGGGGCCTTTTTGCCACCTACAGCGCGTCCACTGACCTGAGCCAGTTCGAGACCACCGGCCGGCTGAACCTGCGCATCCGCACCACCTACCCCGGCAAGCTGCGCATCGGCTTCCTCACCGGTAGCGGCAGCACCGCCTACGACGCCTATGCCTTGGTCAGCAACACCAACGCCGACGGCTACGGCTTCATCAACGACGGCCAGTGGCATCAGGTGTCGATCCCGATCAGCGCGATCAAGGCCGCCGGCGCGCCCGCGTTTGGCAACACCGCGCCCACCGCCAGGTTCGATCTGACCAAGGTGACCAACCCCTTCGTGATGAACGACGTCTACGACGCCAGCGGCAACACCAACATCAAGGGCAACACCACCAAGATCTACATCGACAACATCTACTGGTCGAAGTAAGTCGACATGCCCCGTTGTTTTCTCACCGCCCAGGGTCGGGGCCCAGGGCTGGCGGAACAGCCGGCGCCGGCCGCAGCCGGGCCGGCTGACGAGGCCCTGCCCACGGTGTGGGTGGACACCCGCCTCCGCTTCCAGACCATCGAAGGCTTTGGCGGCGCCTTCACCGAGGCCGCCGCGCACACCTGGCTCAAGCTGGGTGAGGCACAGCGTGCCGAGGTGTTGCGCGCCTGCTTCGATAGCGCCAGCGGCCATGGCTACACGCTGTGCCGGGTGCACATGAACAGCTGCGATTTCTCGCTGGGCAACTATGCCCATGTCGAGACACCGGGTGATCTGGCGCTGGACAGCTTCAACATCGAGCGCGACCGCCAGGCCCTGCTGCCCTTCATCCAGGCGGCGCTGCGCGCGGCGGGGCAGCCGATCAAGCTGCTGGTCTCGCCCTGGAGCCCGCCGGCCTGGATGAAGACCAACGGCGCGATGAACGGCGGCGGGCAACTGCGGCCTGAATGCCGCGCCGCCTGGGCGCAGTGCTTCGTGCGCTTCATCCAGGCCTACGAGGCCGAGGGCGTGCCGATCTGGGCGGTGTCGGTGCAGAACGAGCCGATGGCCACCCAGCGCTGGGATTCGTGCCTCTACAGCGCCGAGCAAGAGCGCGATTTTGTGCGCGACCACCTCGGCCCGGCGCTGGCCAGCGCCGGCCTGGGCCACATCAAAATCGTGGTCTGGGACCACAACCGCGACCAGCTGGTCGAGCGCGCCAGCGTGATCTATGCCGATGCCGAGGCCGCCAAGTACATCTGGGGCGCCGGCTTCCACTGGTACGGCGAAGACCACTTCGATCAGGTGCAGCTGGTGCACGACGCCTGGCCCGACAAGCAGTTGCTGTTTACCGAAGGCTGCCAGGAAGGCGGCCCGCACATCGGCAGCTGGGATCTGGGCGAGCGTTATGCGCGCTCAATGATCAACGATCTGAATCGCTGGACCGTGGGCTGGATCGACTGGAACCTGCTGCTCGATCACACCGGCGGGCCCAACCATGTCGGCAACCTGTGCAGCGCGCCGCTGCTGGCCGATACCGCCGCTGACCAATTGCTGCCGCAGAACTCCTACGACTACATCGGCCACTTCGCCCGCTTCGTACGCCCCGGCGCGCGGCGGGTGCTGTGCGCCGCCAACCGCCAGGTGCTGGAGTGCAGCGCCTTTGTCAACACCGATCACAGCCTGGCCGTGGTGGTGATGAACCGCAGCAAGCAGCCCCAGTCTTTCGTGCTGCGCCATGGCCATCAGGCGCTGCGAATTGACCTGCCTGCCCACGCCATCACCACCTGCCTGGCTTGAACTCCGAGACGACATGAACAACAACAACGCCATCCAAGGCGGCTTTGTGCTAGACCAGGGCGATACCTGGTACCGCATCGATGGGGTTGACGAGCAGCCGCCGTTCTTCATGACCCTGGCGGGCGACAGTGACCTCTGGGCCTTTGTCTCCACCGCAGGTTCCTTGGCCGCCGGCCGGCGCGACCAGGATCACCCCTTCTTCCCGTACGAGACCGTCGACAAGATCCACCTGCGCTGGCAGCACACCGGCCCGCGCACCTGGATCCGCATCGTCGATGGCAACGCGGTGCAGCTGTGGCAACCCTTTGCGCCGCAGCTGGCCGGTGGTGGCGGCCAGCGCTCGGTGTGGAAGAACCTGTCGGGCACCCGCATCCGCTTGCGCGAGCAGCATGTCTCGGGCCGGCTGGCCTTCCAGTACGAGTGGTGCGGCGCCGCCAGCCTGGGCCTGGTGCGCTCGTGCCGCCTTGAGGCGCTGGACGCGCTGCAAGGGCCGGTTTTGGTGCAAGTGCTCGACGGCCTGCTCAACCTGGTGCCGCCGGGCGTCAGCTTCGACCAGTCCAGCACCCTGAGCAGCCTGACCGATGCCTACAAGTGGAACGAGTCGGCCGCCGATGGCCGCCTGGGCTTGTTCACGCTCTACGCCCAGATCTGGGACCGCGCCGAGCCCAAGGAATCCTTCAACGCGCTCACCGCCTGGCATGCCGGCTTGCCCACGCACACCCGCAGCCTGCTGTCGGCGCACCAGGTCGAAGCCTTCTGCCGCCACGGCCGCACCGAGAGCGAGACGCTCACCCGCGGCCGGCGCGGCGCCTTTCTGGTCAATTTTGATGCCGAGCTCGGCAGCGAGGCCATGCACTGGCATCTGGTGGTCGACGGGCCACGCTCGCAGGTGGAAGCCTTCGAACTGGCGCAGTCGCTGTCCGCCGGTGGCGGCACGCCGGCGCAGATCGAGGACGCGCTGACCAAGAACCAGCAAGGCCTGGATGAACTGCTGGCGCGCGGCGACGCCTTCCAGACCTCGGGTGACGTCATGGCGGCGGCCCACCACCGCGCCAACGTGTTGTTCAACATCATGCGCGGCGGTGTCTTTGTTGATGGCACACGTTTTGATCGTGACGACTTGCTGAGTTTTGTCGACCAACGCAACCGGGCGCTGGGCGAGCAAATGCGCGTGCTGGCGCGCGACTGGCCGGCGCAAGTCGAACGCAAAGCTGTCTTGCAGGCCGTGCGAGAAAACGGGCAGGCGCAACTTGAGCGTCTGGTGCGCGAGTACCTGCCGCTGACCTTCAGCCGCCGCCATGGCGACCCCAGCCGGCCGTGGAACCGCTTTTCGATCCGGGTGCGCGATGGCCAGGGCAAGCGGGTGGTCGACTACCAAGGCAACTGGCGCGACATCTTCCAGAACTGGGAGGCCTTGCTGCCCAGTGAACCGGCCTATGCCGGCTCGATGATTGCCACCTTCCTGAGCGCGATGACGCCCGACGGCTACAACCCCTACCGGGTCAGCCGCGCCGGCATCGACTGGGAGACCGTCGAGCACGATGATCCCTGGAGCTACATCGGCTACTGGGGCGATCACCAGGTGGTCTACCTGCTGCGCCTGCTGGAAGCCGCCCAGTGCCACCAGCCCGACTTGCTGTCCGGCCTGTGGAACCGGGCCTTGTTCAGCTTTGCCGACGTGCCCTACCGGCTCAAGCCGCATGACGAGCAAACCGCCAACCCCAAGGCCACCATCGTCTTCGACGAGGCGGCGCATGCGCAAGCCCATGCCCGCGCCGCCAAGCTGGGCGGCGATGGCTTGCTGGTGCCGGATGCAGGCGGCCAGCCGGTGCTGGCCACACTGGCCGAAAAGCTGGCGGTGATCTTGCTGGCCAAGGGCACCAGCCTGCTGCCAGGCGGCGGCCTCTGGCTGCACACCCAGCGGCCCGAATGGAACGATGCCAACAATGCGCTGGTAGGCAATGGTCTGTCGGTGGTCACCCTCGCCCACTTCAGGCGATTTCTGCAGTTCCTGATCCATCTGCCGGGTGCCGAGCGGCCGTTTGCGCTGCCTGCGGCCACGTTGCAGGCGCTGCAAGGCTTCCAGGCGCTGCTGCAAGCCACGCCCTTGTCGATGGTGGACGACGGGCCCGGCCGCCGGCGCTTTCTGGACAGTGCGGGCGCGTTGATGGATGTCTGGCACGGCGCGGCCTACCAGGGCCATGCCGGTCGCCAGCCGGCCGATGCGCCGACAGGCCTGCTGGTGGCCGTCGCCGAGGCCCTGCTGCCGCTGGTCGATGCCACGCTGCAGCGTTGCCGGCGCGATGACGGCCTGTTCCACAGCTACAACCTGGTGGACTTGTCGCATCGCCGCGCCGAGCTCAGCCACCTTTACCCGATGCTCGAGGGCCAGGTGGCGATGCTGTCGTCCGGCCTGCTCGGCCCGGCCGAGGCGGTGCGGCTGCTGACGGCCTTGTTCGACAGCGCGCTGTACTGCCCGCGCCGGCACAGCTTTGTGCTCTACCCCGATAGGCGCCTGCCTGGCTTCCTGGAGCGCAACCGGCTCGACACCGCGGCCATGGCGCTGCCCATCGTCCGCCAACTGCTGGCGGCCGGCCGCAACGACCTGCTGCAACAGCAGAGCGACGGTGCGGTGCGCTTTGCGCCAGCGCTGGCCAACAGCGACGACCTGCGCAGCATCGGCGCCGACCTGGGCGAGTCACTGCAGCCGCTGGTCGAGGCCTATGACCGCCTGCTGCATCACCACGCGTTCACCGGCCGCTCAGGCACCATGTTTGGCTACGAAGGCCTGGGCTGCATCTACTGGCACATGGTGGCCAAGCTGCTGCTGGCGGTGCAGGAGCAGGTGTTTGAGGCGGCCGATGCCGCTGCACCCGAACTGCCGGCGCTGGTGGCCTTTTATCGCCGCGTGCGCGACGGCCTGGGCTACCGCAAGTCGGCGGCCGACTACGGCGCCTTTCCGGCCGACCCGTACAGCCACACGCCCGGTGAGGGCGGCGCGCAACAACCCGGCATGACCGGACAGGTCAAGGAAGAGGTGCTCACGCGCTGGGGTGAACTGGGCCTGCGCATGTCGGGCGGCCGGCTGCACTTCAAGCCGGTGCTGCTCGATGCCGCCGAATTGCCCGAAGGCGGAGCGCTGCGCTTCACGCGGAGCCGCGTGCCCTATGCCTACCGGCGCGGCGACGCGACCAGCCTGCGGGTGCAGACCACCAGCGGCTGGGTGGATTGCCCCGACCTGAGTTTCGATCCGACCGCGGTGCTGGCGGTCGAGGCGACAGTGAAGTTCTGATGCGCAGCACGGCAGTCCGCTGCGGGCTGCCTGCTGAATAACGGCAAGGTGCAGCGCCTCAGGCGCTGTCGTGCCGGCTACGGTGTCTTGCGGTAGATGCGCACATGCTCGATCGCCATCGTCACCGGGAAGATGCGGTCGTCGACCGGGCCGCCCAGATCGCCGCCGATGGCGATGTTCAGCAGCAGGTACTGCGGCGCGTCGAAGGGCCAGGCCGCGGCGCCGGTGCGCGGATTGGGGTAGCGGTGGTAGGTGACACCGTCCACCGCAAACTCGATCGCATCGGCCGTCCAGGTCATCTGGTAGTTGTGGAAGGCGGTGCAAGCGTCGGTGATCTGGAGTGCGCCGCTGCGGCTGTTGCCAGCAAAACCGGCCTGGGT
>JBBRVT010000260.1:0-6650 GCA_038246615.1 Burkholderiales bacterium | reverse complement strand
TGTCGGCAGAGAGCCGGCCGCAGCGCATCGACGAATGCTTCGACGCCGGCGCGTCGCAGTTCCTGACCAAGCCGCTGGACGGCAAGCAGCTGCTGCGCGCCGTCGACGAGGCCTTGAACGACTGAGAACCTGAGGCGCGGAACCTGAGGCGCCGAGCCTGAGCGCCCGCCAGGCGCCGACGGCGCCGGATGGGGCCGCCGCGCAGGCAGGGCTGGCGCCTGGATCAGTCGTCGATGAAGGCCTCCTTGCGCTTGCCCTTGATCGACGGCAGCAACACCACCACCACCATCAGTGCGGCAGCGGCCAGCAGCGAAGCCGACAACGGCCGGGTGGCGAAGGTGGTCCAGTCACCACGCGACAGCAGCAGTGCGCGGCGCAGGTTCTCCTCCATCATCGGGCCCAGGATGAAGCCCAGCAGCAGCGGCGCCGGCTCGCAGCCCAGCTTGTAGAAGGCATAGCCGACGACCGCGAAGATGGCCGTCATGAAGACGTCGAAGTTGTTGTTGTTCAGCGTGTAGCTGCCGATGCAGCAGAAGGTGACGATGGCCGGGAACAGGAACCGGTAGGGCACGGTCAGCAGCTTGATCCAGATGCCGATCAGCGGCAGGTTCAGGATCACCAGCATCAGGTTGCCCACCCACATGCTGGCGATCAGGCCCCAGAACAGCTCGGGGTTGCTGGTCATCACCTGCGGGCCGGGCTGGATGCCCTTGATCGTCATCGCGCCCACCATCAGCGCCATCACCGCATTCGGCGGGATGCCCAGCGTCAGCATCGGGATGAAGCTGGTCTGCGCACCGGCGTTGTTGGCCGACTCGGGGCCGGCCACGCCGCGGATGTTGCCCTGGCCGAACGGCACCTCGCCCTTGCGGCCGCGCACCTTCTTCTCCAGCGTGTAGGCCGCAAACGACGCCAGCAGCGCGCCACCGCCGGGCAGGATGCCCAGGATCGAGCCAAGCGCGGTGCCGCGCAGCACCGCCGGCGCGGCGTCCTTGAAGTCCTGTTTGGTGGGCCACAGGCCGGTCACGTTCTTGGTGAACACCTCGCGCGTCTCGGCCGGCCGGCCCAGGTTGGCGATGATCTCGCCGAAGCCGAACACCCCCATCGCAATCGCCACGAAGCCGATGCCGTCGGTCAGCTCGGGGATGTCGAGGGAAAAGCGCGGCACGCCGGAGATGACGTCGGTGTTGATCTGGCCCAGCAACAGGCCCAGCACGATCATCCCGATGGCCTTGATCAGCGAACCCGAGGCCAGCACCACCGCACCGATCAGGCCCAGCACCATCAGGCTGAAGTATTCGGCCGGGCCGAACTTGAAGGCCACCTCGGTGAGCGGCGGTGCAAATGCCGCGATGATGATGGTGCCGACGCAGCCGGCAAAAAACGATCCCAGGCCGGCCGCTGCCAGTGCCGCACCGGCGCGGCCCTTGCGGGCCATGGCATAGCCGTCGATGGCGGTGACCACCGAGCTGGATTCACCCGGCACGTTGATCAGGATGGCGGTGGTCGAGCCACCGTACTGCGCGCCGTAATAGATGCCGGCCAGCATGATGAGCGCCGGGGTGGCGTCCAGCGCGTAGATGCTGGGCAACAGCATTGCGATGGTGGCCACCGGCCCCAGGCCGGGCAACACGCCGATCAGGGTGCCCAGCAATGCGCCACCGAAGGCGTAGAGCAGGTTGGTCGCCGTGAAGGCGACGCCGAAGCCCAGCATCAGGTTGTTCAAGAGTTCCATGGTCGGCTCCTCAACCGGTGATGAACTTCGGCCACAGGGGCAGGACCAGGTTCAGCCCCTTGATGAAGATGAGCCATGAGCCCAGCGTGAGCACCACCACGCTGACGACCGAATCCTTCCAGTGGAACTCGTCGCCGGCCAGGGCCGAAACGATGATCAGCAGCGGCAGCGAGATGATCAGGCCCAGCCTGGGCAGGATGAGGCCGAACATGACCACCGCGCCGGTGATGATGACCAGCGGCTTCCAGGCAATGGCGCCGATGGGGTCGCCATCCTCGGTCTCGACGGTGACGGAGGAAAACCACACCAGGGCACCCATGATGGACAACAGGACGCCCAGGCCGAACGGAAAGTAAGCCGGCCCAGGGCGGGCCGACGAGCCGAAGCTGTAGCTGAAGCTGCCCCAGGCGAAGGCCAGGCCCAGGGCCAGGAACATCAGCCCCGACCAGAAATCCTTCTGGCTCTTGATTTTCATTGCGGGTTCTCCTCGAGACGGCGTTTGAGCGGTGCCGGATTCTAGGGAGTGCGCCCCGCCGTCCCGGTGTGGTTTCCACGTAAGCGGGACCACCCTGCACCCAGGGGGTGTCGCTGGCGGGACAGCGTACCCGCCGCAGCGGGAACCGGGCCCGCGTGCAGGTCAGGAATCGGACCAGGCGGGCGTGGCCCGCAGCACCTCGTCGACCGTGGTCTGGCCCTCGGCCACCTTCATCATGCCGGCCAGGCGCAGTGGGCGCATGCCCTCCTTCACTGCCTGGCGGCGCAGGGCTGCCATGTCGTGCGCCGGGTGCACCGCGCGGCGGGCCTCGTCATCCAACACCAGCAACTCGTACAGGCCGACCCGGCCGCGGAAACCGGTCTGCCGGCAAGCCAGGCAGCCCACCGGCTTGTACGGCCGCACGCCGCCCGACAGGCGCCACGGATGCGCCAGCGCATCCAGCGACTCGCGGGTGGTGCCGTCGTCACGCGCCTTGCAGGCCGGGCACAGGGTGCGGGCCAGGCGCTGGGCCAGCACGCCGATCACCGTGGCCGAGATCAGGTAGGCCGGCACGCCCAGGTCGATCAACCGGGTGATGGCCGAGGCCGCGTCGTTCGTGTGCAAGGTGCTGAAGACCAGGTGGCCGGTGAGCGCGGCCTGGATCGCCATCTCGGCGGTGGCCAGATCGCGGATCTCGCCGACCATGATGATGTCGGGGTCCTGGCGCATCAACGCGCGCAGGCCCTCGGCAAAGCCCATGTCCAGCGCCGCCTGCACCTGGGTCTGGTTGAAGGCGGGCTCGATCATCTCGATCGGGTCTTCCACGGTGCAGACGTTGACCTGCTCGGTGGCCAGGCTCTTGAGCGTGGAATACAGCGTGGTGGTCTTGCCGCTGCCGGTGGGGCCGGTGACCAGGATGATGCCGTGCGCCTGGCCGATCAGCTGGGCCCAGCGCTCGCCGTCATGCGCCGAGAAGCCCAGCGCCTCGACGCTCTTGACCACCGTCTCCGGGTCGAACACCCGCATCACCATCTTCTCGCCGAAGGCGGTGGGCAGGGTGGACAGGCGCATCTCCACCTCGTCGCCGGCGGCCTCCACCGTGTCGGGCCGCTTGGTCTTGATGCGGCCGTCCTGCGGGCGGCGGCGCTCGACCACGTCCATGCGGCCGAGCAGCTTGATGCGCGCGGTCATCGCATTCATCACCGTCAGCGGCACCTGGTAGACGGTGTGCAGCATGCCGTCGATGCGAAAGCGGATGGCGCCCATCTCGCGCCGCGGCTCCAGGTGGATGTCGGAAGCGCGCTGGTCGAAGGCGTACTGCCACAGCCAGTCGACCACCTGCACCACGCCCTGGTCGTTGGCGTCGAGCTGCTTGTTGGTCTTGCCCAGCTCCACCAGTTGCTCGAAGCTGGCGGTGGCCGTGGTCTCACCGCTCTTCTGCGCATTGCGCACCGAGCGCGCCAGGTTGTAGAACTCGCTGGTGTAGCGCGCCACCTCTTCGGGGTTGGCGATCACCAGCTTCACCCGGCGCCGGCTGTGCGATTCGATCTCGCCGACCCAGCCGGTGTCGAACGGCTCGCTGGTGGCCACGGTGACCGACTCGGCCGACACATTGACCGGCAGCACCTTGCGCATCTCGGCGTACTGCAGGCTCATCACCTCGGCCACGCGGCCCACGTCCACCTTCAGCGGGTCGATGCGCAGGTAGGGCAGCTGCACCCGCTGCGCCAGCCATTCGGTCAAGGCCTCGCAATCGAGTGCACGGCCCTGCTGCTGCAGGCCGGCACCGCCCAGGCGCACCAGCGCGTGCAGGCTGCTGGACCCGGCACCGAAGCGCCGGATGACACGCTGGGCATCGTCGTCGCTGACCATGCCGTCGTCGCGCAGCCAGCCCAGCAGCTGGTGCCAGTCCAGGCGCCCGCGCGGTCGCGCCGCCGCAGCTGCTTCAGCCTTGCCGGGCGCTGCCGCAAGGGTGGCTGCGGCAGGCGGCCGCTGGCGTGGGGCAATGGACGTCATGCAGTGGCCCGGTGGATGCGGCAAGGCATGCCGCCGGGCCATGTTAGCCCTGCAAGGCGGTGGCCTGGTTGGGACCGGGCCGCCGCAGCCATGCCGGCGCTGCGGGTGGGCCGCATCAGTGCCGCGGCCAGATGCGCCGCAGCAGGTCGAGGTAGCCGGGGGGCTGCTCGCTCTCGCCGATGCGGTGGTTGTGGTCGCGCAGGCGGCGCAGCTCATGCACGACGGCTGGCGGAAAGCCCGCACGCCCGCCACGGCGGTCGGTCAGCAACTCGTCGAGGAGCACATGCGCCTGCACCGGGTCGGGCCAGTTCCAGGCGACCAGGTTGGCCAGGCGCGGGAACTGCACGCACAGCCGTTGCGGCCGGCGGCCGGCCGGCAGCTTGCGCAGCCAGGCCCGGGTGGTGCCGGTCAGAGCCTCGTCGTTGTGGCGCGGCGGCCGGCGCACCGCGTCCCAGCTGTCGGCTGCGGGTGGCAGATCGCGCAGAGAGAATCTCGGCAGGTGTCGCATGCCCGGTCTATCGGCGTGGGGGCCTGTGACTTGAGCGGCGCCCCGTCGACCGCAGCGCGTCTGGTGGCTTGAACTGCCCGATGGTCGGTGCGAATTCGTTGGCCGTCCAGCAGCCCCGACTCCACCAGTTGTCGACCAGCACGCACACCTTGGCTGCGGTCTGCCAGCGGTCGATGTCCTGTCGTCAAGCCGCTCAGGCCCCATTGGTTCTTCAATCCGCCGAACCGGCTGAACCGGCTGAACCGGCTGAACAGGCAGATTGGGCGGTCCGCGCAGTCTTTGGCAAACTGCGCCACCACTGCGCCACCACTGCGCCACCACTGCGGCGATTACCCGGCGTGTGCGTGCTGCAAGCCGGGCTGGACCCACGCCACTGGCTCAAACGCGCCGGCACGGCGCTCTATGCCGCCAAGCGCGCCGGCCGCAACCGCGTCATGGCCGCTACGGCTGGCTGATCCCCGGTGCTGACAGCGCCCGTTGCCGCAGCTGCCCCAAGCAGCTGATCGTCACCTTGGCGCCTGCTGAAGCCCGGCGCAACACGACACGGTGCAGGTGTCAGGGCAAGCACGCCTCGACGCGTTGGTCGACTTCGTCTTCGCGGGTGGCTACCTGCCAGCCAACCGCGCCAGTTTCAACCGGCTCAGCGCCGGCGCGCTGTCGGCCGACAGCAGCGTGGTGGGCAGGCGCATCGGCCTGCCGGCCCGTGCCACGCCGACATCGGCCGCACCCCAAGCAGCATGACGGTCACCTTCAACAACCTGGCGCTGGATCCAAACGCCATCCACGTCAGCTTGTCCGGCTCGGTGCCCGTGCGCGCAGTTGTCCAACCGGGGCCGAATCACCAACGCCGGCACCATCCGAATGGGTCCGGGCAGTGATGCGGACCCAATGGGATGGGCGGCGCCGACATCCGGGGCGGCCATGTGGCGATCGATGCCGGCGGCATGTTGTCGACCATCCAAGACTTCGTCTTCGATGCGCCGCTGGGCGTTCTCACCGTCAACCGCAGGTTGGCCTCCGCCGGCGGGCCCGGCACCTTCGTCAAGGTGCTCAACGGCGTGCTGCAGGGCAGCGGCCTCATCCAGGGCGCCGGGCTGCAGTCGGGCGGCGTGGGGCTGCACACCACGTCGTCGGCCTTCCTGCGCCCAGGCAACAGCCCCGGCACCCGGCCCGTCTGCCGCGTCAATCGCCGGCGTCGTCCCGCTCGGCCAGTTCCAGCCGGTCCATGGCCAGCGCATAGACCCAGACGATCACGCAGAAGACGATCAGCGCGCCCTGGGCGGTGAGCCAGAAGCCGAACGGCCAGCCCAGCACGTCGAAGGTCAGCCAGCGGCCGAACAGGCCCACGCCCAGGGTCGTCAACAGCCAGATCACCAGCAGAACCGCGCTCAGCCGCAGGGTGCGGCGCCAGTAGACGGGCGTTGAACGGGCAGGCTCTGGGCTGGGCATGGCCAACGGATGCTAGCAATGCGCGCACGGCCCGGGCCTGGGGCCCGACCCGGGGCTGCGGGCCGGGCCGCCGCCACCCCCCATGCGAGAATCAGCAGCTTGCAAAAACCGTCTGAAACAGGTCTGCCATGGACATCGAACAAGTCAACGCCATCGGCACGCTGCTCGCCGATCTGAGCGCCCGCACCGAGCAGCTCCGGGGGTATCTTTGACTACGACCGCAAAGCCCTGCGGTTGAATGAAGTCAATGCCGCGCTGGAGAACCCCGGCGTCTGGAACGAACCCAAGCGCGCCCAGGAACTGGGCCGCGAAAAGAAGTCGCTCGAGGACGTGGTCGCCACCATCGACCACCTGAAGAGCAACCTGGCCGATAACACCGAGCTCTACGAGATGAGCAAGGCCGACGAGGCCTTCGACGACCTCGCCGCCATCGAAGCCGACGCAGCCGTGCTGCGCACCACGGTGGA
>JBBRVT010000259.1:0-6653 GCA_038246615.1 Burkholderiales bacterium | reverse complement strand
CTTCGGACAGGCGCAGGCCCAGGCTGGCCGCCAGGCCGGCGCGCTCAGGCCGGCTCTGCACGCCCAGCGCCGCCAGCAGGTCGGCCACCGGCAATTCGGCCGTGCCGTGCACCCAGGCTTGCAGTTCGGCATCGAGCCGGCGGCCGGCCACCTGCGCCAGCACCTCGGCGATGTCGGCCTCGGAGATTGACCCACCAATCGGCCCACCAATCGGCCCACCCATCGGCCCACCCATCGGCCCACCGCCGCTGCGCTGCCACAGCCCGCGCATCACCGCGTCCAGGCTGCGGCCGCGCTGGCGCAGCGTCAGGTCCAGGCACAGCGCCACCAGCGCGCCCTTCTGGTAGTAGCTGATGGTGGCGTTGGGCGTGTTCTCGTCGTTGCGGTAGTACTTCACCCAGGCGTCGAAGCTGGCCGCTGCCACGCTCTGCACCAGGCGGCCGGGCGTGGCGGCCACCGCGTTGACCGTCTTGGCCAGCAGGCGCAGGTAGCGCGGCGCGTCGATCAGGCCGCAGCGGCGCAGCATCAGCTCGTCGTAGTAGGAGGTGAAGCCCTCGAAGAACCACAGCAGCTCGGTGTGGTTCTCGCGCTGCCAGTCCGGCGTGGCCAGGTCGGCCGGCTTCAGGCGCTTGACATTCCAGGTGTGGAAGTACTCATGGCTGATCAGCCCCAGCAGCGTGAGGTAGCCGTCGGAAATTCCGTCCATGCCGCGGCGCGGCAGGTCGCGCCGGGGGGCCACCAGCGCAGTGCTGGCGCGGTGCTCCAGGCCGCCGTAGCCGTCGTCCAGCGCGTTCAGCAGGAACAGGTAGTGTTTGAACGGTGGCGCGCCGTCGTCGCCATGCCAGAACCTGATCTGCGCGGCGCAGATGCGCTGCGCATCGGCCAGCAGGCGCGCACCGTCGAAGCCCGGCAGCGCACCGGCCACCACCATGCTGTGCGGCACGCCACCGGCCTGGAAGCTGCCGCGCCAGAAGCTGCCCAGCTCCACCGGGTGGTCGACCAGTTCGTCGTAATCGGCGGCCTCGAAGGCCAGCGGCCTGCCGTCGGCCGCCGGCGCCATCGCGGTGGCGGCCTCCCAGTCGCGCGGCAGGCGGCCCAGCTCCAGCCGGTGCGGCGCAGTTTCCTGTCCCACCACCCGCAGGCACAGGCTGGTGCCGTTGAAAAAGCCGCGCCGGTCGTCCAGAAAGGCGGCGCGCACCGAGGTGTCGAAGGCATACACCCGGTAGCACACCACCAGCGCCGCCCGGCCGGTGCAACCGGCCAGCCAGCGGGTCTTGTCGAGCTGGCGCAGCGGCACCGCACGCCGGCCCTGGCGCGCCTGCAGGCCCGACAGGTGCCGGCCGAAATCGCGCACCATGTAGCTGCCGTTGATCCACACCGGCAGCGCCAGCTCTTGCTGCGCCGCCGGTTGCGGCACGGTGAGGGTGACGCGGTAGTGGTGGCTGTGCAGGTCGTCGATCTCGACGCGGTAGCGGATCATGGGCCAGGCTTCAGGTTGCGGGCTTCAGGTTGCGCGCTTCAGGTTGCGCGCTTCAGGTCGTGCGCTTCAGGTTGCGCGATTCAGCTGCCGGCGGCCGCCAGAAAGCAGCACAGCGCCGCCACCGACGCCAGCCGGAAGCGCAACGTCAGCCACTGCGCCACGCCCTGCACCGGGTACACCCGGCGGTCGACCAGATAGCAGACCACCAACATGACGCCGTGCAGCACCAGGCCGGCGCGCGGCGGCATCAGCACCGCCACCCAGGCCAGCAAAGACGGCAGCACGCCCCAGACGAACAGTGAGGCCGGCGGCGCGCTGTGCCGGAAGGCCAGCCCCCAGTGGATGCCACCCAGGAAGGACAGGATCAGCCCGGCATACGCCGACATGGCGAAGGTGACGAAATCATGCAGCTCGGGTGCCAATCCCACCCACACCAGCAGCGCGCCGATGGCAAACGGCACCAGGCCGGCATGGCCCAGCCAGCGGGCGGTATCGGACACAGGGGGGTGGCAGGCCGGCGGCGGGTGGGTCATGGCCGGCGATTGTGGCTTGGCGGGGCCTGCGGCCCCATGGGCGGCCCTCACAACGGCCACTCCGAAGTTCAGCCTTTCTTGGCTGCCGCCATGCGTGCTTCGATCTGCGCGCCGGGGATCGCGCCTGGGGCGCGGGTGCCGTCCTCGAACACCAGCGCCGGCGTGCCCTGCACGCGGTACTTGCGGCCCAACTCGGCGTTGGCGTCGATTGCGGTGGTGTCGCACTTGGCGGCCGCCTTGGACGCCAGCTTGCCGTCGACCATCCAGTCGCGCCAGGCCTTGCCCGGGTCCTTCGCGCACCAGATGTCCTTGCTCTTGGCCACTGAATCAGGCCCCAGGATGGGATAGATGAAGTTGTAGATCGTCACGTCCTTCAGCGCCACCAGGTCGCGCTCCAGCCGCTTGCAGTAGCCGCAGTTGGGGTCGGCGAACACCACCAGCTTGCGCGCGCCGGTGCCCTGCTTGATGACCACCGCGTTCTTCATCGGCAGGCTGGCGAAGTCGATCGCGGTGAGCTTGTTGATGCGCGCCTCGGTCAGGTCTGCCTTGGTCTTGGTGTCGATGATGGCGCCCTGCACGATGTGGTTGCCGCTCTCGTCGCTGTAGATCAGCTCGGTGCCCAGGCGCACCTCGAACAGGCCGGGGATCGGCGTCTTGCTGACCTCGTCGATCTTGGGCAGGTTGGGCAGCCGCTCGGCCAGGTTCTTGCGGATGGTGGCCTCGTCGGCCCAGGCGGCGCCGGCCAGCAGGGTGCTCAGGCCAAGGGCGAGCGCGGTGCGGCGCAGCGGGGAAGAGGTGGTCATCGGTCGGTCCGGTAGGGGAAGTCAGGCGTCGAGCGCGCGTTGGGTGAGGAAGCGCTTGATCGGCGCCAGCTGGTTGAGCAGACCCATGCCGCGGTTGCGGAGTTCCCGCGCCAGCGGCTGCGGGTGCGCAAACAGGTGCAGCAGGTTGTCGGTCACCCAGCCCATGGCCTGGGTGGCGCCGGCCCGCGCGCGCACATGGCGGCGCAGCAGGATCTCGTCGCCCAGCGTGCGCCAGGGCTCGCGGTCGGCGATCACCCGGGCAAGGGATGCGGCGTCGGCCAGCCCCAGGTTCAGGCCCTGCCCGGCCAGCGGGTGCACCTGGTGCGCCGCGTCGCCCACCAGCACCCAGCCCGGGCCGCACAGCTGGCTGGCATGGGCCAGCGCCAGCGGCCAGGCCATGCGCCCGCTGGCCAGGCGCAGCGCGCCGGCACCGCCGCCGGTGGCATCGGCCAGCGCGGCCTCGAACTCGGCCGGCGGTGCGGCCAGCAGAGCCTGGGCACGCTCGGCCGGCAGCGACCACACCAGGCCATAGCTGCGCGCGGGCTCGGGCCGGTCGAACGGCAGCAGGGCCAGCACGTCCGGCGCGCCGAACCACTGCCGCGCCACGCCGCCGTGCGGCAGGTCGGCCGACAGGCGTGCCGCCAGCGCGGTGTGGCCGTAGGCGTGGCGCTCGAACTGCACACCCAGCGCCGCGCGCGTGGCCGAAGCCTTGCCTTCGGCCAGCACCGTCAGCGCCGCGCCGCTGGCGGCGGCGTCCGCATCGCCCAGCACGGCCAGGTGCGGCGCGAAGCGGGCGGCGGTGAGCAGCGTGGCCTCCAGCGCGGCAGCGTCGACGATCCAGGCCAGCGCTTCGCAGCCCTGCTGCCAGGCCGAGAACCTCAGCTGGCCGCCCGGTGCGTCGCCGGCCACCTGCATCTCGTCGACCACGGTCACGGCGTCGGACGGCAGCGCGTCCCACACCCGCAGCTCGGTCAGCAGTTGGCGCGAAGCGGCATTCAGCGCATAGGTGCGCACATCGGGTGTGGCCGGCGGCGCGGCGGTCAGCGCGGCGGTTATCGAGGAGGTCAGCGCGGCCGGTGCCGGGCCGACCACACCCACCCGCAGGCCCTGGCGTGCCAGGGCCAGGGCCAGCGTCAGGCCCACGGCGCCATTGCCACGGATGCACACATCGAGGGTTGCCATGCACTGCATTGTAGAAACCCGGGGCTGCGGGCAGTCGGCCGAATAAAATCCCCGGTTCGGCGTTGCGCCGGGGCCTGCCGCCCGTTGCATGCGCTGCCAGTCCCTGTCTGCAGCGGGTGCCCGCACCCGCCAGCCGTCCAGTCAGCCTTCCACCCAGCCCCCAAGTCAGCCTGAAAGCCCCCCCATGAGCCTGCAATGCGGCATCGTGGGCCTGCCCAACGTGGGCAAGTCCACCCTCTTCAACGCGCTGACCAAGGCCGGCATCGCCGCCGAGAACTATCCGTTCTGCACCATCGAGCCGAACGTGGGCGTGGTCGAACTGCCCGACCCGCGGCTGGCAACGCTGGCCGGCATCGTGCAGCCCGAGCGCGTCGTGCCGGCGATCGTCGAGTTCGTCGACATCGCCGGTCTGGTGGCCGGGGCCAGCCAGGGCGAGGGCCTGGGCAACCAGTTCCTGAGCCACATCCGCGAGACCGACGCCATCGTCAACGTGGTGCGCTGCTTCGAGGACGACAACGTGATCCACGTGGCCGGCAAGGTCGACCCGATCGACGACATCGAGGTGATCCAGACCGAGCTGTGCCTGGCCGACCTGTCCACCGTGGAAAAGAGCCTGCACCGCTACGTGAAGGCGGCCCGCAGCGGCAACGACAAGGAAGCCGCCGCGCTGGTGAAGGTGCTGGAGAAGTGCCAGGCCGCGCTGGACCAGGCGCAGCCGGTGCGTGGCATCCCGTTCAGCAAGGAAGAGCTGGTGATCCTCAAGCCGCTGTGCCTGATCACCGCCAAGCCGGCGATGTTCGTCGGCAACGTGTCGGAGACGGGTTTCGAGAACAACCCCTTCCTCGACCGGTTGAAGGAGTACGCCGCCCTGCAGAACGCGCCGGTGGTGGCCATCTGCGCCAAGACCGAGGCCGAGCTGTCGGAGATGGAGGACGAGGACCGCACGCTGTTCCTGGCCGAGATGGGCCAGACCGAGCCCGGCCTGAACCGCCTGATCCGCGCCGCCTTCAAAGTGCTGGGGCTGCAGACCTACTTCACCGCCGGGGTGAAGGAGGTGCGCGCCTGGACCATCCACATCGGCGACACCGCACCGCAGGCTGCGGGCGTGATCCACACCGATTTCGAGAAGGGCTTCATCCGCGCCCAGACCATCGCCTTCGACGAGTTCGTCAAGTTCAAGGGTGAACAGGGCGCCAAGGACGCCGGCAAGATGCGCGCCGAAGGCAAGGAGTACGTGGTCAAGGACGGCGACGTGCTGAATTTCCTGTTCAGCGGCTGAGCACGCGTCCGGCAGGCTAGTGACCGCCTGCGCAGGATGATTGAAGCAGTTATATCGCCTGATGTAGCATCCGCTCATGTGGAGCCTGCTGCTGCTCACCTTGCCAACGCAACCGAACGCGGTGCGCCTGCGCGTCTGGCGCGCGCTCAAGGCACTCGGTTGCGGCGCCCTGCGCGACGGCGCCTACCTGCTGCCGGCTGCGCATGAACACCAGTTCGAGCCGATCGCCGAATCGGTGCGGGCGCACGGCGGCAGCGCCAGGCTGCTGGGCGTGCACACCACCGGCGACGCCCAGCAGAACGCGTTGGCGGCCCTCTTCGACCGCAGCGAGGCCTACGCCACCTGGCAGCGCGAGGCCCAGGCCAGCGCAGGGCGCTGGGCTGCAGCGAGCGAGACGGATGCACGCCGCAGCCTGCGGGCGCTGGCCGATGCGCTGGCCGACCTGCAACGCACCGACTACCTGCCCGGTGCCGCCAGCCGCCAGGCCGAAGCCGAGCTGGCCACGCTGCGCACGGCCTTCGACGCGCGCTTCAAGCATGGCGAGCCGCGTTCGGCCGGCAAGCAGGCCATCGAGCGGCTCGATGCACGCCGCTTCCAGGGTAGGCGCTGGTGCACGCGCGCCCGGCCCTGGGTGGACCGCCTGGCCTGCGCCTGGCTGATCCGCCGCTTCATCGACACCCAGCCGACGTTTCTCTGGCTCGACGCATCGCTCGCCGGATCGCATGGCAGTCCGCGCACGCCGCGCGGTGCGATCGGTTTCGACTACGACGGCGCACGCTTCAGCCACGTCGGCCAGAAAGTCAGCTTCGAGGTGCTGATGTTGTCCTTCGGCCTGGAGCGCGATTCGGCGCTCGGTCGCATC
Source organism: Burkholderiales bacterium (assembly GCA_038246615.1). Lineage (GTDB taxonomy): Bacteria > Pseudomonadota > Gammaproteobacteria > Burkholderiales > Burkholderiaceae_C > Pseudaquabacterium. The sequence continues at coordinate 514 of JBBRVT010000259.1, read as the reverse complement.
GCGGCCATCGTGCATTTTCTGGATATCGGCGGCATCCCGGTGCCCGAGGCGCCGGGACTGGAGGCGGTGTTCGCCGGCCTGCAAGCCTCGTTGGCAGGCGACGATGCACTCGTCGTCGCCGCCGGCGCGGTCTTCGACGCGCTGTATGCCCACGCCGCCCAGGCCACCCACGCCAGTGCGGCCATGCCGCGCGGCCCGACCATGAAAGGCGCCCGATGAGCGCGGCTCCCACACCCCAGACGGCAGATCAGGCGGCGACCACCGCAGCAGTCCAGCCCGCAGATGCCGCACCGGCGCTGCCCGACCGCCCGCCGCCGGTGGGCTTCGCCGAGGCCTTCCGCTTCTGGCTCAAGCTCGGCTTCATCAGCTTCGGCGGCCCGGCCGGGCAGATCGCGATCATGCATGCCGAGCTCGTCGAGCGCAGGCGCTGGATCAGCGAGCGGCGGTTCCTGCACGCGCTCAACTACTGCATGGTGCTGCCCGGGCCGGAGGCGCAGCAGCTGGCCACCTACAT
>JBBRVT010000258.1:0-6705 GCA_038246615.1 Burkholderiales bacterium | reverse complement strand
GCAAGCGGGTGGCCTTCCTGCAGGCGGCGCTCTACAACGCCGAAGGCAAGCTGGCTGCCGAGGCGACATCCACCGGCCTGCTGGCCGATGTCTGACGCCTCGTGCTGCCCGTCCTGGCCTGATCGGAACTCACGCCGCCCCGGCCTGATCGGAACTCAGGCCGCCCCGGCCTGATCGGAACTCAGGCCGCCCCGGCCTGATCGGAACTCAGCCTTTGGGCATGCGGTACAGGCCGCAGACCTTGTGGCCGTCCGGGTCGCGCAGGTAGGCCAGGTACATCTGGCCGGCGGCACCTTCGCGCACGCCCGGAGGGTCTTCACAGGTGGTGCCGCCATGGGCCAGACCGGCCGCATGCCAGGCGTCGATCTGTTCGGCCGACTGGCCGGCAAAGCCGAAGGTGCTGCCGTTGCCCACCGTGGCGGGCTGGCCGTCGATCGGCAGCGACACCGAGAAGGTGCCGGCGGGTGTGCGCCAGAAGACGCGGTGGCGATCGACGAACCCGGCGGCCACCCCGAGCGTGCCCAGCACGGCGTCGTAGAACGCCTTGGACGTTTCGAGGTTGTCGGTGCCGATCATGATGTGCGAGAACATGGGGTGTTTGTGTCCGTTGGTTGGGTTGGATAGGCCGGGCCGCAGGTGTCGGCCCGGCAGCAAGATACACCGGCCGAAGCCGCGCGTCCCAAAGAACAAAGCCCCCTGGCGATCTGTCGCCAGGGGGCTTGTCGTTGGTGGGCCCTGACAGATTCGAACTGTCGACCAACGGATTAAGAGTCCGCTGCTCTACCAACTGAGCTAAGAGCCCTGCAACTTCATGAACTTGGCTTTCAACGCTGGTGGGTCGTGCGTGACTCGAACACGCGACCAACGGATTAAAAGTCCGCTGCTCTACCGACTGAGCTAACGACCCAGTTCAAGCGAAGCTCAAGATTCTAGCCCGGATTTTTGCTGAATGTCTAAGACGCCGGCGGTGTGGATGCGACACGCTGGCGCAGCAGTGCATGGTCGCAGTCCGGCGTGTCACAGCCGCAGGCCCAGCGCCAGACGGGCTGGCCGGCGTCGCGCGCGGCCAGGCGGCTGAACAGGCCGTCGGCCGGCCCGCGCCAGGCGCGCAGCAGCGGCGCCACGGCGTCGGTGGCCGATTCCAGCCGTGCCTCGCCCTGGCCCGACACGACAGCCCACGGCAGGCCATGGCCGATCAGCAGGCTGCGCACACGGTCGTCGACCGGCAGGCGCACCTGCGGCCCGTCGCGCTGCAGCCCGTCGGGTTGCCAGGCGATGTCCAGCGCCGTCAGCAGCGTCAGCTGGCAGCGGCGCTGCCAGGCCACGGCCTGGGCCTGCAGGCTCTGGTCGTTGAACAGCCAGTCGCTGTAGACGGCGGTCATCAGCGGCGTGGTGTCGCACACCACCACGTCATGCGCGCGCGCCGCGTCGTCGATCAGCGCCTGCTGCCGTGCGGCGATGGCCGGCTGCTCGTCGGGGCGCGGTGTGCGGCCGTGGCTGTCGCACCAGGCGCGCAGGTGTTCGCCGACCCAGGTGCAGCGCAGGCCGGTCAGCGTGGCGATACGCAGCGACAGCGCCTGCGCCAGCGCCGTCTTGCCGGTGCTTTCGGCGCCGACGATGGCGATGCGCAGCGCGCTGTCCAGGTCAGCCTCAGCCACGCGCTGCACCCGCACCCGCACCCGCACCCGCACCCGCACCCGCACCCGCACCCGCACCTGCACCCGCGTCCGCGTCCGCGTCCGCGTCCGCGTCCGCCAACCGGGCCCAGGCGCGCCAGCCGACCACGGCCAGCGCGGCGAACAAGGCATACAGCGCGGCCGTCAGCCACAGGCCCTGCACGCTGAACAGCAGCACGCTCACCAGGTTCACCGCCAGCCACACCGGCCAGTTGTCCACCCGTTTGCGCGCCAGCAGCAGCTGGCCGGCGATGCTGCCCACGGTGGGCAGGGCATCGAGGTAGGGCACATCGCTGTCGGTTGCCCGCTGCAGCAACAGGCCCAGCAGCGGCCAGGCGGCCAGCGTCAGCACCGCCACCTGCAGGCGCTGCGGCCGGGCCAGTGCACGCACCCGCAGCGGCTGGCCGGTCTCGCCGGTGCCGTGCAGCCACTGCCACCAGCCCCAGGCGGCCAGCGCGATGAACAGCAGCTGCAGGCCGGCCTGGCCATACAGCCTGCTGTGCAGGAACAGCACGCCATACAGCGCCGAACTGGCCATCGCCAGAGGCCAGGCCAGCGGGTGCACACGCAGGTTGCACAGCACCATCCAGATGGCCAGCACCAGGGCCAGCAGTTCCAGCCAGCTGATGGCGCTGCCGGCCACCACGAAGGCGGGCGCCATCAGCGCAGCGGTGGCTGTCAGCAGGCTGGTCATGCGCGCCAGGCCCGGTTACAGGCCCGGGCGCGGGCGGTTGTCACCGGCGCGGTGCGTACTGCACCAGGATCTCGTCGGGCTTGACCATGCCCAGGTCGCCGCGGGCGCGCTCTTCGACCATCTCCAGGCCCTGTCGCAGGTCGTCGACCTCGGCGGCCAGGCGCTGGTTGGCACGGCCCAGTTCGGCGTTGGCCTGCAGCTTGGCGTCCAGCTTCGCCTGCTGGCGCATCGCCCCCGGAATGCCGCCATCGCCCAGCCACAGACCGCCCTGCACGGCAGCCAGCAGCAGCAGCAGGGCGACGGTGACGAAGCGCATGGCGCGCGGCAGGGCTCAGAGCCTTCTCAGGCGCTCAGCGCAAGTTGTAGAACGCGGCGCGGCCGGGGTAGCTGGCGATGTCGCCCAGGTCTTCCTCGATGCGCAGCAGCTGGTTGTACTTGGCCATGCGGTCTGAGCGGCTGAGCGAGCCGGTCTTGATCTGGCCGACGTTGGTGCCCACCGCGATGTCGGCGATGGTCGAGTCCTCGGTCTCTCCCGATCGGTGGCTGATGACGGCGGTGTAGCCGGCGCGCTTGGCCATCTCGATGGCGGCGAAGGTCTCGGTGAGGGTGCCGATCTGGTTGATCTTGATCAGGATCGAATTGGCGATGCCCTTGTCGATGCCTTCCTTCAGGATCTTGGTGTTGGTGACGAACAGGTCGTCGCCGACCAGCTGCACCTTCTTGCCCAGGCGCTCGGTCAGATGCTTCCAGCCGTCCCAGTCGCCTTCGTGCATGCCGTCCTCGATGCTGATGATCGGGTACTTGTCGACCCAGCTGGCCAGCATGTCGGTCCAGGCCTCGGCGCTGAGCTTCAGGCCGCCTTCGCCTTCCAGCACGTACTGGCCACCGTGGTAGAACTCGCTGGCGGCGCAGTCCAGGCCCAGCGCGATCTGCGTGCCCGGGGTGTAGCCGGCCTGCTCGATGGCCTGCAGGATCATCTGGATCGCCGCCTCATGGCTCGCCACGTTGGGGGCGAAGCCGCCTTCGTCACCCACCGCCGTGCTGATGCCCTTGTCATGGAGGATCTTCTTCAGCGCATGGAAGGTCTCGGCACCCCAGCGCAGGGCCTCGCGGAAGCTGGGCGCACCCACCGGGATGATCATCAGCTCTTGCAGGTCGAGGCTGTTGTTGGCATGGGCGCCACCGTTGACCACGTTCATCATCGGCACCGGCAGGCTCATGCCGCCCGACCCGCCGAAGTAGCGGTACAGCGGCAGGCCCGATTCCTCAGCCGCCGCGCGGGCCACGGCCATGCTGACGGCCAGCGTGGCGTTGGCGCCCAGGCGGCTCTTGTTGTCGGTGCCGTCCAGGTCGATCAGGGTCTTGTCGAGAAAGGCCTGCTCGCTGGCATCGAGCCCCAGCACGGACTCGCTGATCTCGGTGTTGACATGCTCCACCGCCTTCAGCACACCCTTGCCGAGGTAGCGTGATTTGTCACCGTCGCGCAGCTCGATGGCCTCGCGGCTGCCGGTGGAAGCGCCGCTGGGCACGGCCGCACGGCCCATGGTGCCGCTTTCCAGCAGCACGTCGCACTCGACGGTGGGGTTGCCTCGGCTGTCGAGGATCTCGCGTCCGACGATGTCGACGATGGCGCTCATGGGGGTCCTTTGGAATTGGTGAAAAGGGGAGGTGGGTCAGACCGGCGCGTCCACGCCCTCGACCACCACCATGTTGAAGAAGTCGGTGGCCCCAGCGCGCCGGGCGCGCGCAGCGCGGTACTGCTCGGCGTCGTAGAAGCTTTGCGCGGCCTCCAGGCTGGGGAAGCGCAGCATCGCGATGCGGCTGGGCTGCCAGGCGCCTTCCAGCACCGCATGGCGGCCGCCGCGCACCAGGTACTCACCGCCGAAGGCCTTGACTGCGGCGGGCGCTGCGGCCATGTACTGCTTGTACTGCTCGGGGTCGCTGATCTTCATGTCGACGATGACGTAGGCGCAAGGCATGGCGGGCTCCGGATGGTCAGCAGCCAAAATCGTTTTCTAGCAGGGGCTGGCTCTTGACGACGCGGTCCAGCGCGACCAGTTGCTCCAGCAGGGCGCGCATGTGCTTCAGCGGCACTGCATTCGGGCCGTCGCTCAGCGCATGGGCCGGGTCGGGGTGGGTTTCCATGAACAGCCCCGCCACGCCCACGCCCACGCCGGCACGCGCCAGCACCGGCACGAACTCGCGCTGGCCGCCGCTGCTGGTGCCTTGCCCGCCCGGCAGCTGCACGCTGTGGGTCACGTCGAACACCACCGGCGCGCCGGTCTCGCGCAGGATCGCCAGGCTGCGCATGTCGGAGACCAGGTTGTTGTAGCCGAAGCTGGCGCCACGCTCGCAGGCCATGAAGCGGTCGTCGGACAGGCCGGCCTCACGCGCTGCGGCGCGGGCCTTGTCGATGACGTTCTTCATGTCGTGCGGCGCCAGGAACTGGCCCTTCTTGATGTTGACCGGCTTGCCGCACTTCGCCACCGCATGAATGAAGTCGGTCTGCCGGCACAGGAAGGCGGGTGTCTGCAGCACGTCGACCACGCTGGCCACGGCCGGGATCTCGGCCTCGCTGTGCACGTCGGTCAGCACCGGCACGCCCAGCTGGCGCTTCACCTGGGCCAGGATCTCCAGGCCGGCGTCCATGCCCGGCCCGCGGAAGCTGGTGCCGCTGCTGCGGTTGGCCTTGTCGTAGCTGCTCTTGAAGATGAAGGGCACGCCCAGCGCACCAGTGATCTCTTTCAGCCGCCCGGCCACGTCGATCTGCAACTGCAGCGACTCGACCACGCAGGGCCCGGCGATCAGGAAGAAGGGGCGGGTGAGGCCGACATCGAAGCCGCAGAGTTGCATGGGCGCTTTCAGTCTCGTGTGGTCAAGCGATCAGGCAGCCAGGGCCGGTGCCTGTGCCGCGCGGTGGGCCAGCGCCGCAACGATGAAGCTGATGAACAGCGGGTGGCCGTCCCAGGGTGTGCTCTTGAACTCGGGGTGGAACTGCACGCCGACGAACCACGGGTGCACCGCCTGCGGCAGCTCGACCATCTCGGTGAGCTTCTCGCTCTGGGTGATGGCCGAGATCACCAGGCCGGCCTGCTGCAGCTGACCGAGATACTTCTCGTTGGCCTCGTAGCGGTGGCGGTGGCGCTCGGTGACCACGGCGCCGTAGATCTGGTGCGCCAGCGTGCCGGGCTGGACATCGCTGCTCTGCGCGCCGAGGCGCATGGTGCCGCCCAGGTCGCTGTGGGCAGTGCGCTTCTGGATGCTGCCGTCGCGGTCCTGCCACTCGTCGATCAGCGCGATCACCGGGTGCGGTGAATCGGCATCGAACTCGGTGCTGTTGGCACCGGCCAGCCCGGCCACATGGCGGGCGAACTCGATGGTGGCCACCTGCATGCCCAGGCAGATGCCCAGGTAGGGCAGCTTGTGCTCGCGGGCGTACTGCGCGGCGACGATCTTGCCTTCGATGCCGCGCTTGCCGAAGCCGCCAGGCACCAGGATGGCGTCGAAGCGGGCCAGCTTCTCGGCTGTCTGGGGCGTCAACGTCTCGGCGTCGACATACCCGATCTTCACCCGCGCATGCTGGTGGATGCCGGCATGGCGCAGCGCCTCGTTCAGGCTCTTGTATGAATCCGACAGGTCGGTGTATTTGCCGCACATCGCGATGCTCACCTCGTGCAGCGGGTGGGCCACCTCGTGCACCAGGCGGTCCCAGCGCGTCAGGTTGGCGGCCTTGGTCAGCAGTTGCAGCTTCATGCAGATCTGCTCGTCCAGCCCCTGCTCATGCAACAGGCGTGGCACCTTGTAGATGGTGTCCACGTCCCACATGCTGATCACGCCGTGCTGCACGACGTTGGTGAACAGGCTGATCTTCTCGCGCTCCTCGATCGGCACCTCGCGGTCGGCGCGGCACAGCAGCACGTCGGGCTGGATGCCGATCTCGCGCAGCTTCTGCACCGTGTGCTGGGTCGGCTTGGTCTTGAGCTCGCCTGCGGCTGCGATCCAGGGCACATAGGTCAGGTGCACGAAGGCGGTGTTGGTGGGGCCCAGCTTCAGGCTCATCTGGCGCACCGCTTCGAGGAAGGGCAGGCTCTCGATGTCGCCCACCGTGCCGCCGATCTCGACGATGGCCACGTCGACATCGACCGCGCCGCGCTTGATGAATTCCTGGATCTCGTTGGTGACGTGCGGGATCACCTGCACCGTCTTGCCCAGGTAGTCGCCGCGGCGCTCTTTCTCGAGCACGCTCTTGTAGATCTGGCCGGCGGTGAAGTTGTTGCTGCGCTTCATCCGGGTCGTGATGAAACGCTCGTAGTGGCCGAGGTCGAGGTCGGTCTC
>JBBRVT010000257.1:0-6798 GCA_038246615.1 Burkholderiales bacterium | reverse complement strand
GAGGTGGCGCCGGCTTGACCTTCTCGGGCTTGACCTTCTCCGGCTTGACCTCCTCCGGCTTGCAGGCGGCGTGCGCACCGGTGCGGTCATGAGGTGGGCGGCCATCGGCAGCCTGGCCACCATGGCTGCGGCGTTGGCCGCCGTCTGTCTGGGCAGCGGCTGCAGCACGGCGGGCTACTACGCCCAGTCGGTGGGTGGGCACGTCGACCTGCTGCGTCGCGCCCGGCCCATCAACGACTGGCTGGCCGACCCCGCCACGCCGGCGGCGCTGAAAAGCAGGCTTCAGGTGGCGCAGCTGGCACGCCGCTTCGCCGTCACCGACCTGGCGCTGCCCGACAACGCCAGCTATGTCCGCCATGCCGACCTGGGCCGCAGCGCGGTGGTGTGGAACGTGGTGGCCGCGCCGGTGTTGTCCTTGCGGCTCAAGACCTGGTGCTACCCGGTGATCGGCTGTGCGGTCTACCGCGGCTACTTCGACCAGGCGGCGGCCGAGGCCGAAGGTGCCGCGCTGCGGGCGCAGGGGCTGGAGGTCAGCGTCTACGGTGTGCCGGCCTACAGCACCCTGGGCTGGTCCAACTGGCTCGGCGGCGACCCGCTGCTCAACACCCTGGTGGTCGGCAGTGAAGCCTACATGGTCCGGATGATCTTCCATGAACTGGCGCACCAGCAGGTCTACCTGGGCGGCGACACGATGTTCAACGAAAGCTATGCCACCGCAGTAGAACGCCTGGGCCTGGCGCGTTGGCAGGCGGCCACCGGCCGGCCCGGCGACGACCCGGCGGTGGTGCAGCGCGCGGCCGACTTTCGGGCGCTGACCCTGCGCACCCGCGCCGCGCTGGCCGCGCTGTACGACGGCAACGACGACGATGCCACCAAGGCCGAGCGCAAGGCCGCGCAGTTCGCCGCGATGCGCGCCGAGCACGCCGCGTGGAAGGCCCGGCCCGGCGGCCCCTGGGCGGGTTTCAACGGCTACGACGGCTGGTTCGCCCGCGCCAACAATGCCAGCCTGGCGCTGCAGGCTGCCTACGACGGCCTGGTGCCACAGTTCGAGCAGTTGTTCCGCCAGCAGGACAGCGACTTCGCGCGCTTCCATGCTGCGGTGCAGCGCCTGGCGGCGCTGCCGACCGACCAGCGCCGCGCCGCATTCGACAACATCCAGACACCCTGAGGAAGACCGAGACCATGGCCGACATCCACATCCACCGCGACCACAACCTGGGCCTGGCCAAGGCCCGCAAGGTGGCCTGGGACTGGGCGGAGCATGCCGAAGCCAAGTTCGACATGGAATGCACCGTGCTGGAAGGCGAGACCAGCGACACGGTCGAATTCAGCCGCAGCGGCGTCAGCGGCACGCTGATCGTGGCGGCCGACCATTTCGACCTGGACGCCAAGCTCGGTTTCCTGCTGGGCGCCTTCTCCAAGACCATTGAGGCCGAGATCGAGAAGAACCTCGACGAGTTGCTGGGCGCAGCGGCGGCCAAGGCTGCAGTCAAGCCGGCAGCCAAGCCGCCAGCCAAGCCGCCAGCCAATGCTGTCAAGCCTGCCAGGCCTGCCAAGAAGAAGTAGCCGCCGGCCTACTTCAAGCCGTCGATCAGGTCGATGTACTGCTGCTGCGCCTCATCGGCGCTGGTGCCCTTGAGCGCCGCCCAGGCGTCGAACTTGGCGCGGCCCACCATGTCGGTGAAGCCAGGGCGCTTGCCTTCCGCATCGCCGGCGCTGCCTTGCTTGAACAATGCGTAGATCTTCAGCAGCGTCATGTTGTCGGGGCGCTCTGGCAGGTTCTTGCTGTCGGCCATGGCCTGGTCGAATCGGGCCTTGAGATCGGACATGCGCGTGTCTCCTGTGCGTGAGAATCGGTGTTGACGCGGTCGATCTTACCCAGCATCGTGCACCACAAGCCGCAGACGGCACCGCTTGCCGCCATGCGTGCCGCCAGAACAACCACGCCGAGGAGACCCCTGATGGATGCCCCTGCCGAGCGACGCATGTCGCGGGTCGATACCGCGTGGCTGCGCATGGACAACGACGTCAACCTGATGATGATCGTCGGTGTCTGGCTGCTCACCCCGGCCATCACGCTGGACGCGCTGCGCGAGCGCATCGAAACCCGGCTGCTGAAGTACGAGCGCTTCCGCTACAAGGCGGTGGCCGACGCGATGGGCGCCAGCTGGGTCGAGGACACCGACTTCGACATCACCCGCCATGTGGTGCTGGAGAAGCTGCCCAAGCAGCGTGGCCGCAGCCAGCGCCAGGCGCTGCAGTTGCGCTGCGGCGAGCTGACCGTCACCCGGCTCGACCCCGACCGGCCGCTGTGGCAGTTCCATCTGGTCGGGCACTATGAAGGTGGCAGCGCCGTCATCGTCCGCATCCACCACTGCATCGGCGACGGCATCGCGCTGACCTCGGTGGTGAACTCCATCACCGACGGCGGCGTCGACCCGCCCCCGCGGCGCCAGAAGCAAGAAGTCGACGACGGCGACACCGACTGGTTGTCGGACGCCGTGCTCAAGCCGCTGACCGGCCTGGCGGTGAAGGCGATCGACATGTACGGCAGCGGCGTGGCCAAGTCGCTCGAGGCGCTGTCGCACCCGCAGCAGCCGTTGCAGGGCGGGTTGGACCTGGCCAAGGCCGGCCTGCAGGTGGTCGGCGACCTGGCCGCCCTGGCGCTGATGGCCGATGACTCGCCCACCCGCCTGAAGGGCAAGTTGGCGGGCCGCAAGGTGGTGGCCTGGAGCGAGCCGATGCCGCTGGACGTGGTCAAGGTGGTGGGCAAGGCACTGAACTGCTCGATCAACGATGTGCTGCTGTCGTGTGTCTCGGGTGCCATCGGCGGCTGGCTGCGGGCCCAGGGCGACAACCCGGACGGCGCCGAGATCCGCGCGATGGTGCCGGTCAACCTGCGCCCGCTGGAGAAAGCCTGGCAGCTGGGCAACCGCTTTGGCCTGGCGCCGCTGGTGCTGCCGATCGGCATCAGCAACCCGGTGGAGCGGGTCTACGCGGTGCGCCAGCGCATGAACCAGCTCAAGGGCAGTTACCAGCCGCTGCTGGCCTTCGGCGTGCTGGCCGTCAGCGGCCTGTTCATCAAGCCGGTGCAGGACATGGTGCTGGGCCTGTTCGCCAAGAAGACCACGGCGGTGATGACCAATGTGCCCGGCCCGGCAGTGCCGCTGAAGTTGTGCGGCAGCACGCTGCGCCAGACCATGTTCTGGGTGCCGTCGTCCGGCAGCGTCGGTGTGGGTGTGTCCATCCTGAGCTACGGCGGCGGCGTGCAGTTCGGCCTGATCACCGACGCGGCGCGGTGCGCCGACCCGCAGGCCATCATCGACCGCTTCGAGCCGGAGTTTCAGCAGCTGCTGATGCTGTCGCTGATGCTGCCCTGGGGCGACAGCGCGGCAGCGGCCTGAGCCGCAGCGCGGCGACGCGGCCTGGCGTGTGGCGCGTGTCAGTGCGCGCCGGGAGGCGTTTCTTGCCGTGCCGCCTGCGGCAGCGGGCCGGCGTCTGCATCTGCGGGGTGCAGCAGGTCGCACATCGCCGATTCCGGCGGCTCGGTTTCATGCCCGTCGTCCTGCGGGTCGTCATGCCGGCGCGGGCGCATGCCTGAGCGCAGGAAGCGGTTGTGGTGGTGCACCTGCGGCAGGAAGCGCGCCAGCTCGCTCAATGCCATCTGGTAGACATCGCGCTTGAACTCGATGACCAGTTCCAGCGGCACCCAGTACTCGTTCCAGCGCCAGGCGTCGAACTCGGGGTGGTCGGTGGCGCGCAGGTCCAGGTCGCTGTCGCGGCCCAACAGGCGCAGCAGGAACCAGATCTGCTTCTGGCCCCGGTAGTGGCCGCGCGCATCTCTGCGGATGAAGTGGTCTGGTACCTCATAGCGCAGCCAGTCGCGCGTGCGCGCCAGGATGCGCACATGGTCGGGGCGGAGCCCCACTTCTTCATGCAACTCACGAAACATCGCCTGCTCGGGCGATTCACCGTACTTGATGCCGCCCTGGGGGAACTGCCACGAATGTGTTCGCAGCCGTTTGCCCCAGAAAACCTGGTTGCGCGCATTGAGCAGGATGATGCCGACGTTGGGCCTGAAGCCTTCCCTGTCGAGCATAATCAAACCCCAATTTCTAGATTGGTTTCATTATTGCACCGGCGTTGTGCGGCTCGCGAATTCTCGCTAACCCGCATGCAAGTCCACACGAGCGACGCACCAGCGACGCACCAGCGACGCACCAGCGGCACAACAGCGACGCACCAGCGGCGCACCGGCGGCACGACAGCGCAAGCGCCCGCAACGCCCCGCAGTGCACCCGCCTGCAGGCCGTGCAAGAAGCCCACCCGAGCCCCATGAAAGCCTCCCAGTTCTTCATTTCCACCCTGAAGGAAGCACCCGCCGACGCTGAAGTGGTGAGCCACCAGTTGATGATGCGCGCGGGCATGATCAAGCGGCTCGGCGCAGGCATCTACAACTACATGCCCATGGGCCTGCGGGTGATCCGCAAGGTCGAAGCCATCATCCGCGACGAGATGAACCGCGCCGGTGCAGTGGAGTTGCTGATGCCGGTGGTGCAACCTGCCGAGCTGTGGCAGGAGACCGGCCGCTTCGACAAGATGGGCCCCGAGTTGCTGCGCGTGAAAGACCGCCACGACCGCGACTACATCATCCAGCCCACCAGCGAAGAGGTGGTGACCGACATCGCCCGGCAAGAACTGCGCAGCTACCGCCAGCTGCCGAAGAATTTCTACCACATCCAGACCAAGTTCCGCGACGAGCGCCGGCCGCGCTTCGGCATCATGCGCGGGCGCGAGTTCACGATGAAGGACGCCTATTCCTTCGACCGTGATGCGGCTGCAGCGGCCATCAGCTACCAGGGCATGTTCGATGCGTACAAGCGCATCTTCGACCGCTTCGGCCTGCAGTACCGGGCGGTGGCCGCCGACACCGGTGCCATCGGCGGTGACCTGAGCCATGAATTCCAGGTCATCGCCGATACCGGCGAAGACGCCATCGTCTACTGCCCCACCAGCGACTACGCCGCCAACATCGAACTGGCCGAAGGCGTGGCCCCGGCCGCGCCGCGCGCCGCGCCCGCGCAGGCGCTCGAGAAGACCCCCACGCCAGGCAAGAGCACCTGCGCCGACGTGGCCACGCTGCTGGGCCTGCCGCTGGCGCGCACGGTCAAGAGCCTGGTGCTGGCCACCGACGCTACCAACGAGCGCGGCGACATCGTCAAGAGCACGGTCTGGCTGTTGCTGCTGCGCGGCGACCACGACCTCAACGAGGTGAAGGCCGGCAAGCTGCCGGGCCTGCAGGCCGGCTGGCGCTTTGCCACCGTCGCCGAGATCGACGAGCACTTCGGCTGCAAGCCCGGCTACCTGGGGCCGATCTTGCAAATGGGCGGCCTGAAGAAGCCGCTGCAGGTGATTGCCGACCGCACGGTGGCGGCGATGAGCGACTTCGTCTGCGGTGCGAACGACGCCGACTTCCACTTTACCGGCGTCAACTGGGGCCGTGACCTGCCCGAGCCCGATCTGGTGGCCGACCTGCGCAACGTGCTGGCCGGCGACGCTTCACCCGATGGCCTGGGCGTGCTGGCCATCCAGCGTGGCATCGAGGTGGGCCATGTGTTCTACCTGGGCACCAAATACAGCCAGGCGATGAACGCCACCTACCTCAATGAACACGGCAAGCCGCAGCTGATGGAGATGGGCTGCTACGGCATCGGCGTCACCCGCATCCTGGGCGCGGCCATCGAGCAGAACCACGACGCGCGCGGCATCGTCTGGCCGGCGTCCATCGCGCCGTTTGCTGCGGTGATCTGCCCCATCGGCTACGACCGCTCGCCCGAGGTCAAGGCGGCGGCCGACGCGCTGCATGCGCAGCTGCTGGCCGACGGCATCGACGTGCTCCTCGACGACCGTGGCGAGCGCCCCGGCGCGATGTTCGCCGACTGGGAGCTGATCGGCGTGCCGCAACGCGTGGTGCTGTCGGACCGCGGCCTGAAGGCCGGTACGGTGGAGCTGCAGGGCCGGCGCGAGGCCAGCGCCACCGTGGCGCCGCTGGCCGAGGCCGCCGCCCTGGTGAAGGGCCGGCTGGCTGCATGACGGTGGTGCTCGGCCGGCGCGCCTGGCTGGCCGGCGCGGCTGCGGCACTGCTGCCGCCCGATGCCGCCATCGCCGGCAAGCAGGCCGAGGAGCCGCTGGCCGACTCGGTGCGCTCCGCGCTGTCGGCAGCGATCGCCAGTGCCCCGCCGCCGCAGCTGAGCTTTGCCAGCAGCGATGCGCGCCTGGCCTTTCTGCGCTGGCAGGGCGCGCAGAGCGACCGACTCAAGCGCTTCAAGAGCGAGTCCCACACCCGCGCCGAGTTTCTGGAGACGCTGTGGTACGAGAGCCAGCGCGCCGGGCTGGAGCAGGCGCTGGTGCTGGGCCTGATCCAGGTGGAGAGCGGCTTTCGAAAATACGCCATCAGCAGCGCCGGCGCGCGTGGCTACATGCAGGTGATGCCGTTCTGGGCGCGCAGCATCGGCGACGGCGAGCCGGCACGCCTGTTCCACCTGCAGACCAACCTGCGCTTCGGCTGCGTCATCCTGCGGCACTACCTGGGCATCGAACGCGGCAACCTGTTCCTGGCACTGGGCCGCTACAACGGCAGCCGCGGCCGGGCAGAGTATCCCGACGCGGTGCTGGCCAACCGGCTGCGCTGGTTGGGCTGAGCACCCACACGCGTCAGCGCAGGCCCTGCCACTGCTGCGGCGCGGCGCGCTCGACGCCGCACAGTGCCAGCACCCGCTCGACCGTGTCGTCCACCAT
>JBBRVT010000256.1:0-6802 GCA_038246615.1 Burkholderiales bacterium | reverse complement strand
GGCTTCCGGCTCATCCTGCGCATGCTCTGCCAGCACCGGTGCGGCAACCGCACGGCGCCCGGCGAGCCGACCTGCCCGCCGTGGATGGGCCTGCCCGAGCGGTCACGGCAAGGCCATCTGACCGGGGGCACCTGGCACGTCCAGGACACCGTGCGGCAGCGCACCGGCGGCGCCTGCCCCTTCGGCAATGCCGGCGTGCGCTGCAGCGGATCGGCAGACGAATCGGTGGTCCACCAGACCATGCAGCGCGCCGGCACTGCCAGCCACCTGGCGCAGACCTTCACCAGCCACCTTCAGGCCTGCGCCAGGCGGGCCAGCGCCTGCGGATCGATCACCCGCACGTCGTAGCCAGCCACCTCGATCAGCCCCTGGCGGCTGAAGCTGCGCATCAGGCGCGACAGGGTCTCGGGCGTGATCGCCAGCTGCGAGGCCACGTCGCGCTTGCGGTCGGCAAGCCGGACGATGCCCTGCCCGTCGCTGCCCGGCAAGGGTTCGCAGCGCTGGTGCAGCCACTGGGCCAGGCGTGCCGGTGCGTCCTTGTGCATCAGCTCATGGGTGTTGATGGCCAGCGCATGCACCTCGCGCGCCAGGCCCTGGATCAGGCGCTGCGCCAGCCCGGGGTGGTCGGCCAGGCGCGCTTCCAGCGCGTCGCGGGGCAGCTCGACCACGCTGACCGGGCCCATGGCCTGGGCGTCCATCGCATGCGGGCCCGACAGCCAGGCCGAACTGATGTCCAGCCAGGCCGGGCCGCGCAGGATGCGCTCGGTGCGGAACACGCCGTCGGCGGTGCGCAGGCCCAGCGCCACCTCGCCGCTGCGCAGTGCAACCAACGTGCTGGCGGCACTGCTTCGGCTGATCACGCTCTGGCCTGCCGCCAATTGGCGCAGGCTGGCCAGCTGCGACAGCGTGGCCAGTTCGTCGGGGTCCAGGGCGGGCGCGCCGAGCAGGCTGCCCCACAGCAGCGCCTCGGCGCTGCCGCCGGCTGGCAGCGACAGCCCGCGCAGCGGCTCGGCTGCGACGGCCGTGGAAACCTGCCCGGGCCTGCGCTCGTTCAGGCCGGCCTGGCCGGTTGCGGTGGCATAGCGGTGTTCCATGCGGGTCTGGGCCTGGTTGTGCGGTCGGGCCCGGCTGCGGCACCTGCCGCTCCATCCCCTGGCCGCGATGCTCCCGCAGGCAGCCGCCGCCTGGCTTGCGCTGGATCAACGGCGCCACCCGGCGCGCCCAATGAAAACGGCCACCGCGTTGCCGGGGTGGCCGTTGCAGGGCGGGCTGGAACCGGGCGCCGTGCCCGGTGGCCGCCGGGTCAGAACTTGTGGCGGATGCCCAGGGCGTAGCTGTTGGCACTGCTGAGCGCGGTCTTCTTCTCGTTCATGTAGACCGCATACGCATCGGTGCGCTTGGACAGCGCGTGGCTGTAGCCGAAGCTCAGGGTCTTCAGGTCGGCACCCACGTCCGGGCTGAGCTTGTTCCACTGCAGCATCAGCTTGCCTGCGCCCAGCGCGTAGTCCGCGCCCAGGCCGATCATCTTGATGGTGTTGTCGAGCGTCTTGTTGTCGTTGTTGCCGTACTGGGCGTAGAACTTGACCGGGGCCATGTTGAAGGACGCGCCCAGCTGCCAGGCGGTGGTGTCGGGGTTGAACGGGCCGGTGCCCTTCTCCACCTTCTGCCAGGCAAAGCCTGCGGCGAGCGGGCCGGCGAAGTACAGCGCGCTGACGCCGAGGTTGCTGCTGCCATTGCTTTCGCCGAGCGCGGCGTGCGCGGTGAAGCTCAGGCCGCCGAAGTTCGGGCTGGCGTACTTCACCGAGTCGCTCCAGCCGGTGTCGCCCGACACCTGCATGTCGCTCGCCTGGGTGCGTGGTGTGCCGCTGCTGGTGAAGGTCTGGCGGATCGACGGCGAGAACCCGAATGAATCGCCGAACGCGTTGAAGATCAGCGTGTTGACGAACAGCGAGGTGGTGTTGCGGCCCAGGGTGAGTGTGCCCAGCGCGTTCTTCAGGCCGACATAAGAGTTGCGCGCCCAGTAGGCGTCGCCGTCAAAGCGGCCGGGGGTGCCGGTGTCGTTGCGCATGAAGCTCTCGATGGCGAACATGGCGCTGAGGCCCCCGCCCAGGTCTTCCGAGCCCTTGAAGCCGAAGTAGCTGGTGCTCATGTTGCCGCTGTTGACGTTCTTGACGGAGCTGCCGCCGGGCGACTGGCTCTGGCCGACCGACAGGTCGACCAGGCCGTAGACGGTGATCGACGATTGGGCCTGCACGGCCGGCACGGCCAAGGCGGCCAGGGCGGCCAGGGCGAGAGGGCGGAGGGGCAATGGGAAGCGACGCATCAGAATTCCTGGTTGTGGGTTTTTTGGACGACCGAGGCTAGCAAAGCGCATGCCGCACGTCGCTCTTTCTGCCGCGCCAGTGTCGGGCCGGCGCAACAGTGGGTGGCCGGCAGTCCGAACCGCCGCCTTGCGCCATCGCGGGGCACCGTGCACCAGGGCGGGGCCGCCTGGGCGGCCGCATCGGTCGCAGGTGACCGGCCGGTGACCGGCCGGTGACGCGCCCGCGCCTGGCCCCGTGCCACAGTGGCCCAGCCTGCCTGCCACCCACCATGCCCGTGCCCGCCCTGCCCGCCGCCGATGCCCCGGCCCCACCCGCCGCAGCCGGCGTGCTGTTGCGCCAGATCGGCGCGCTGGCGGTGCCCACCACCGCGCTGTCGCTGCTGCAGGTGGGCGCCCAGTTGGTTGAAACCGTGCTGGCCGCGCGCCAGGGCACGGCGGCCCTGGCCGGCTGGGCGGTGCTGCTGCCGTTTGCGTTGCTGCTGGCGCAGATGTCCACCGGCGCGATGGGAGGTGGCGTGGTGGCAGCGGTGGCGCGTGCGCTGGGCGGCCAGCGGCGCGACGAGGCCTCGGCCCTGGTGCTGCATGCGATGCTGATCGCCACCGCCGGCGGGCTGCTGTTCGCGGTGGGCGTGTCGCTGGCCGCCGGCCCGCTGGTGCGGGCGGTGGCCGGCGCCGAAGCCGCTGCGCTGGCTGCGCCGTATGCCTGGTGGCTGTTCGGCGCCGGCGCGGTGCCGGCCTGGTGGACCAACACCCTGGCGTCGGTGCTGCGTGGCGGCGGCCAGCATGCGCTGGCGGCACGCATCCTGGCGCTGCAGTGGCTGGCCTACCCGGTGCTGGCCTGGGCGCTGGCAGAGCCGCTGGGCATGGGCCTGGCCGGCGTGGGCGCGGCCTATGCCGCCGCCAACGCGGCCGCTGCGGTGGTGATGCTGCGCCTGGTGCAGCGCGGCGGTGCCGGCTTTCTGCCCAGCTGGCGTGCGGTGCCGGCCTGGGCGATGTTCCGCCGCATCCTGCAGGTGGGCGCGGTGGCCTCGGGCCTGGCCCTGCTGTCGAACCTGACGACCGTCATCGTCACCAGCCAGCTGCGCCATCTGGGCCCGGCCACGGTGGCGGCCTATGGCATCGCGGCGCGGCTGGAGTTTCTCGTCATCCCGCTGGCCTGGGGCGTGGGCTCGGCACTGACCGCGCTGGTGGGGCGTGCCGTGGGCGCCGGCGACTGGCCGCGCGCGCGCCGCACCGCCTGGCTGGGCGGCGGCCTGGCGCTGGGCTGCACCGCAGTGATCGGCCTGGTGGTGGCGCTGCAGCCGCTGCTGTTCGCGCGGCTGTTCACCGACGACGCCGAGGTGGTGGCCATGGCGGCGCGGGCGCTGCGCTACACCGGCCTGGCCTTCGGCGCCTTCGGCCTGGGCATGGCGATGTACTTTGCGGCGATGGGCGCGCAGCGCATGGGCGCGCCGGTGCTGGCCGGCTGCGCACGGCTGGCCACTGCCACCGGGCTGGGCTGGTGCCTGGCGCACGGCTTCTGGGGCCTCGGCGGCTGGCAAGGGCTGGGGCCGGAGGGCCACTTCCTGGGCGTGGCGCTGGGCCTGCTGGCCTACGGGCTGATCAGCGCCAGCGGGGTGCGGCCCGGGGTCTGGCGGGCACGCTGAGGGCGCAGCGCCGGGCCGGCCACAGGTCAACCCGTCGGGGTGGCGGGCGGCGCGATCAGGTCCTGCATCTGCGCCCGATCGATCACCGCGCCGTGGTGCTGCACCACCCGCGCGGCCAGCCGGTTGCCGGCTGCCGCCGAGCGCAGTGGGTCGGCGCCGCCCAGGCGCGCGGCCAGGTAGGCGCCGGCGAAGGAATCACCGGCTGCGGTGGTGTCGACCACCCGCGCCACCGCCTCGGTCGGCACCGCCTGCAGCGGCTGGCCTGCCAGGCGCAGCAGCACGGGCAACGCGCCACGCTTGACCACCAGCTCGGGCGCGGGCCCGGCCAGCGTGGCCTGCAACTGCGCAGCGGCGTCGGGCTGTTCCCACAGCGCCATCTCGTCGTCCAGCGTCATCAGCGCCATGCCGGCCAGCGCGCTGAAGCGGCTGAACCAGTGGCGCGCCTGCGCCGGGTCGGGCCACAGGCGCGGCCGGTAGTTGTTGTCGAAGACCACCAGCGCGCCACGCCGGCGCAATGCCTCGCACAGCGCGGCCAGGCGCTCGCGCCCGGCCGGCGGCAGGATGGCCAGGCTGATGCCGCTGAGGTAGAGCGCGTCGATGCGGTGGGCCTGCTGCTCCAGCGGCGTGCTGCCGTCGGGCGCGTCGAAGTAGTCGCGCGCGGCGGCCTGGTCGCGCCAGTAGCGAAAGCGCCGCTCGCCGTCGGTGTCCACCTCGATCAGGTAGAGCCCTGGCAGGCGGCCGGGCAGGCGCCGCACCAGGCCGGTGCCGACACCCTCGGCCTGCCAACGCGCCAGCAGGCCGGCGCTGAGGCTGTCGTCGCCCAGCGCAGTGGCGTAATCCACCCGCAGGCCTCGGGGCCCGCCGCACCGCGCCAGATAGACGGCGGTGTTCAGCGTGTCGCCACCAAAGCCCTGCTGCATGTGGCCGAAGGCCTCGCCCTGCAGCTCCAGCATGCATTCACCGAACGACACCACCCACGGTGCTTGGCCCATTGGACGACCCTCCGCGCCAGGCGCTCATGGATTCCCCTCGCCGCTGGGGCGGCCCCGACGGCTAGTCTACGCAGCCCCACAGCTGCCGCGCCCGATCCGATGACCACCACCACCTTCCAGGTCCGCCAGGACCAGCTGACCACCACCCGGCTGGTCGAGGCTGCCGACACCCCGCTGGCCGATGGCCAGGTGCGGGTGCGCGTCGCGCACTTCGCCTTCACCGCCAACAACATCACCTATGCCGCCTTCGGCCAGGCGATGCAGTACTGGCAGTTCTTCCCGGTGCCGGCCAGCACCGGCAGCGGCACCAGCAGCGGCACCGGCACCGGCGCCGGCCCCGAAGGCGACGCACCCGCCACAAGCCCGGCCTGGGGCTGCATCCCGGTGTGGGGCTTCGGCACCGTGGTTCAGAGCCTGCACCCTGGCGTGGCGGTGGGCGAGCGGCTGTACGGCTACTGGCCGATGGCCAGCCATGCGGTGCTGCAGCCAGTCAAGCTTTCCGCCGGCGCCTTCAGCGACGGTGCGCCGCACCGCGCCGCGCTGCATGCGGTCTACAACCAGTACCAGCGCTGCAGCAGCGACCCGTTCTACACGGCCGACACCGAGGCGCAGCAGGCACTGCTGCGCCCGCTGTTCCTGACCGCCTGGCTGATCGACGACTTCCTGGCCGACAACGGCTTCTTCGGCACCACGGCCGGCGGCCAGCGTGGCGTGATGCTGTTGTCGTCGGCCAGCAGCAAGACCGCTGCGGCCACTGCCGCGCAACTTGCACGGCGGCCCGAGGTGGAGGTGGTGGGTCTCACGTCGGCAGGCAACCTGGCGTTCTGCGAGAGCCTGGGCGTCTACAGCCGGGTGCTGCGCTACGACCAAGTCGACGCCCTGGCTGCTGACATGCCCTGCGTGTATGTCGATTTCGCCGGCAGCGGGCCCTTGCGACTGGCCGTGCATACCCGCTTCACCCAGCTGGCCTACAGCTGCTCGATCGGCGGCACGCATGTGGCCGACCTGGGCGGCGCCAAAGCCCTGCCCGGCCCGCGCGCCACGCTGTTCTTCGCGCCGGCGCAGGTGAAGAAGCGCAGCGCCGACTGGGGGCCGGCCGAATTCGGCAAGCGCCTGGTAACCGCCTGGCATGGCTTTCGCACCCAGGTGAGCGCCAGCGATCCGCCGTGGCTGGTGGTGCAGCAGCACCAGGGCGCGGATGCCGTGCAGGCGGCTTACGCGCTGGTGCTGGGCGGGCATGGCGACGCGCGGCTGGGGCACATGCTGTCGCTGTGAAGCGGGTGCCGGCAGGCCCGGCGGTTGCTGGGTCAGGCGGCCCGGTCGGCGCTATTGGCGCTGTTGGCGCTGTTGGCGCTATTGGCGTTCTCGGCGTTGTCGGCGCGGTCGGCGTTGTCGGCGTCGGCAAAGTCCAGCAGCACCTTCATCGCCCGGGTCCTGTCGCTGGCCAGCTCGAAAGCCTCACGCGCCTGCGCCAGCGGGAAGCTGCGCGTCACCATCGGCCGCAGGTTCACCCGGCCCTGGTTGATCAGCTGCACCGCCAGCTTGAATTCGGCATGGAAGCGGAAGCTGCCGCAGATGCTCAGTTCCTTGGCCACCACCATGTTCTGCGGGATGCTCACGTCGCCGCCCAGGCCCAGCTGCACCACCACGCCGCGCGGGCGCAGAACCTCCAGGCCGGCGCGCAGCGCACGCTCGTTGCCGCTGCATTCCAGCATCACGTCGAAGCTGCCCTTGTCGGCGCTGTAGCGCTGCACCCAGGCGCTGTCTTGCGCCACGTTGATGGTGACATCCGCACCCATCTGGCGGGCGATGGCCAGGGTGGCGTCGGTCAGGTCCACCGC
>JBBRVT010000255.1:0-6814 GCA_038246615.1 Burkholderiales bacterium | reverse complement strand
GGCTTGTTGTCCACCAGCACCGTGGTGCCGAGCGACGTCTGCAGCCTGGCGGCCAGCAAGCGGGCCTGGATGTCGGTCTGCCCGCCGGCTGGGAAGGGCACGACGATGCGCAGCGGCTTGCCAGGTATTGGAAAGGTCTGGGTCTCGGCCAGGGCCGGGCCGGCTGCCGGCAGCGCGGTGGCCGCAGCCAGGGTCGGCAGGGTCCGTCGGGCAACGGGGCGAGCGGGCATGGTGATCCTCCGGGTTGGTGTCGCGATGCTGCTGCAAGTGCAGGCACGGCGGCGCCGGGGATCCTCTGTCATCGCGGCGACGGTCTGGGGTGCCCGCCGACAGTTGGCAGGCGCTGCTGCATGGTTATGCTGCCGGCATGACCGCACTTGCCATCACCTTCGCCGACATCGTGGCCGCCGCCGCCCGGCTGGCCGGCGTGGCCCACCGCACACCGGTGCTGCGTTCGCGCACCGCCGACGAGCGCACCGGCGCCCAGGTGTTCTTCAAGGCTGAAAACCAGCAGCGCATGGGCGCCTTCAAGTTCCGCGGCGGCTACAACGCGCTGGCTGCCTTCACGCCCGCGCAGCGCCGCACCGGCGCGCTGGCCTTCAGCTCGGGCAACCATGCGCAGGCCATCGCGCTGTCGGGCCGGCTGCTGGGCATCCCCACAGTGATCGTGATGCCGCAGGACGCACCCGCCGCCAAGCTGGCCGCCACCCGCGACTACCAGGCCGGCCAGCCCGGCAGCGAGGTGGTGGTCTACGACCGCTACACCGAAGACCGCGCTGCCATCGGCCAGCGCATCGCCGCCGAGCGCGGCATGACGCTGATCCCGCCCTACGACCACCGGCATGTGATGGCCGGCCAGGGCACGGCGGCACTGGAGCTGGTCGACGAGGTGGGGCATCTGGACGCGCTGCTGGTCTGCGTGGGCGGCGGCGGGCTGATCTCCGGCTGCGCGGTGGCGGCGAAGCACCGGTTGCCCGGCATCACCGTGGTGGGCGTGGAGCCCGAGGCCGGCAACGACACGCAGCAGAGCCTGGCTGCCGGCCGCATCGTCCACATCGACGTGCCGCAGACGATTGCCGACGGCGCGCAGACCCAGGCCAGCGGCCTGCTCACCTTCCCGGTGATCCAGGCGCTGGTGGCGCGCATCGTCACCGTCAGCGACGCGCAGCTGGTGCGCAGCATGCAGTTCTTCGCCGAGCGCATGAAGCAGGTGGTCGAGCCCACCGGCTGCCTGGCCGCCGCCGCGCTGCTGGAAGGCGTGGAAAGCTGGCGCGGTGCGCGTGTCGGCGTGATCGTGTCGGGCGGCAATGTCGATCTGCCGCGCTACGCGCAGTTCCTGTCCAACACCTGAGGAGCCGCGATGGCCGAGACCGACAAGCCCGCTGCCACCACCGCCACGGCCGGCGACAGCGCCGACACCGCCCGGCGCCTGCGCGAGCGTGCCGAGCGCCTGCTGGCGCGCACTGCCGTCACCAAGGACGACAGCGTGCGGCTGGCCGACGGCCGCACGCTGGCCTACACCGTGAAGGCGGCCTTCATCCCGGTGCTCGGCACGGGCCTGGGCCTGGTGGCCAGCGAGCCGCAGGCGGCGGTGTTCACCACCGCCTACACGGTGCAGGTTGCTGCGCCCGGAACCCGGCCGGTGTGCTTCGCCTTCAACGGCGGGCCGGGCTCGTCGTCGATCTGGCTGCACCTGGGCGCGCTGGGCCCGAAGCGGGTGCGCGTCAACGACGACGCCAGCCTGCCGCCGCCACCGTATGCGGTGGTCGACAACCCGCTGACCTGGCTGGCGCACTTCGACCTGGTGTTCATCGACCCGCCGCACACCGGCTGGTCGGTCAGCGCCAGTGAAGAGGCGCGCAAGAGCCACCTGTCGGTGGACGGCGACGTCGACGCCGTGGCCGAGGTGATGCGCGGCTGGCTGGCCGCCAACCGCCGCTTCGGCGCGCCGCTGTACCTGTGCGGCGAGAGCTACGGCACCACCCGCGGCGCGGCGCTGGCCGACAAGATGACCGACCTGGGCCTGGCCTTCACCGGCGTGATCCTGGTGTCCTGCGCGATGGACCTGCAGACCCTGGTCTTCCGGCCGAAGAACGACCTGCCGCATGCGCTGTTCCTGCCCGCCTTTGCGGCCACCGCGCAGTACCACGGCACGCTGGCCGGGGCGCTGGGCGCGTCCGGTGAGGCGGCACGCACTGCGGCGGAAGAGTTCGTCGCCAGCGACTACCTGGCCGCGCTGCATGCCGGCGCGCGGCTCACGTCGCAGGCGCGCGGCCGTATCGAACAACGCGTGGCCGAGCTCACCGGCCTGCCACGCACCGTGGTGGCCGAGCAGAACCTGCGCATCAACGACGCCTGCTTCTTCACCGAGGCGCTGCGCCCGCGCGGGTTGCTGGTGGGCCGGCTCGACGCACGTGCCACCGCGCCGATGGGCGCCCGGCGCGAGCGCGACATGCTGTTCGACCCCGGTATCGAGGGCGTGGCCATTCCCTACACCGCTGCGGCCATGGCCTACCACGCCAGCCTGGGCCTGCCCACCGACCAGCGCTACGAGGTGCTGTCGGGCGATGCGCACAAGGCCTGGCGCTGGGTGCGCGGACCGTCGGATTCCCCCGGCGGTGATTCAGCCGGCTTCACCACCACCAGTGACGACCTGGCGCGCGCCATGCGCCGCAACCCGCACCTGCGGGTGCTGGTGGCCAGCGGCCGCTACGACCTGGGCACGCCCTACAGCGCCACCGACTGGTCGCTGGCCCAGATGGATGCGCCGCCCGAGGTGCTGGCGCGCATCACCCACCGTTACTACGACGCCGGCCACATGATGTACACCCGCCAGGCTGATCTGGCGCAACTGCACGCCGACCTGGCCGCGTGGCTGGCGGCTTGAGGAGCACCACATGC
Organism: Burkholderiales bacterium; assembly: GCA_038246615.1. Classification (GTDB taxonomy): domain Bacteria; phylum Pseudomonadota; class Gammaproteobacteria; order Burkholderiales; family Burkholderiaceae_C; genus Pseudaquabacterium. The sequence continues at coordinate 3,913 of JBBRVT010000255.1, read as the reverse complement.
ACATTGGCGTCCTGACGGGTGGCGGCGACTGCCCCGGCCTGAACGCGGTGATCCGCGCTGTCACCCTGGCACTGGTGCATGAATGCGGCGCGCGCGTCACCGGCATCCGGCGGGGCTTCCTGGGGCTGCTGACCAACGAGGTGCTGCCGCTGGACGGCGCGGCGGTCGCCGGCATCCTGGCCCAGGGCGGCACCATCCTGGGCACGCACAACCGCTGCGACCCGTTCCACTACTTCGGCGCGGCTGGTGCGGATGTGTCTGACCTGGCTCTGGCCAACGCCGCCGCGCTGGGGCTGGACGGCCTGGTGGTGATCGGCGGCGACGGCACCATGGCCATCGCCCACCAGTTGTACCAGCGCGGCCTGCCGGTGGTGGGCGTGCCAAAGACCATCGACAACGACCTGTGCCACACCGACCGCAGCTTCGGCTTCGACAGCGCGGTGGCGGTGGTGGCCGAGGCGCTGGACCGGCTGGAGACCACCGCCCGCAGCCACGGCCGGGTGATGATCGCCGAGACCATGGGCCGCTATGCCGGCTGGATCGCGCTGGAAGGCGGCATGGCTGGCGCGGCCGACGTGATCCTGCTGCCCGAAGTGCCGTGGTCGCTGGCGGCGGTGGCCGCGCGCTGCCGCGAGCGCGAGATGCGCGAGGGCTACAGCCTGATCTGCATCGCCGAGGGCGCGCACGCCGCCGGCGCCGGCCTGAGCGTGGCCCAGACCATTGCCGACAGCCCAGACCCGCTGCGCCTGGGCGGGGTGGGCGCGCTGCTGGCGCACCAGCTGCAGCCGCTGCTGCAGAGCGAGGTGCGCGCCACGCTGCTGGGCCATGTGCAGCGCGGCGGCTCGCCCACGCCGTTCGACAGGGTGCTGGCCACCCGCTTCGGCTGGCATGCGGCCGAGCAGGTGCGCCAGGGCCGCTGGGGCGGCATGGTGGTGCTGCAGGGCGACCGCCTGGGCCTGGTGCCGCTGGCCGAGGTGGCCGGCCGCAACCGGCCGGTGCCGGCAGATGCACCGCTGCTGGCGGCGGCGCGTGCCGTGGGCGTGTGCCTGGGTGACGTCACGCCGGCGTGACGTGGCCCGCTGCGCAAGGCGGCCAGCGGGCTGGCGGAGTCTGCATGCCGTGCTTGGTTCCTCTGCACTTGTACCGATGGCGCGCCAGCTCCACGGGCGTACGCTGGTTTTGTCGTGGTGGGTTGACCCGGTGCTGCCGTGAAGTCTCCGGCAGCGGCGTTGCAACAAACTGCGGCGCTTGCGATGAGGAGCATTGCCCCCGGCGCCCCGTGCGCCGGGGGCTTTTTTTCGTCTGGCCGGGCGCCCGCCCCAGCGCAGCCAGCGCGCGCCGTCAGAGCAGCCGGCGGGTGTCCGGTTGCAGCGCAGGCAGCGCCTGCACCAAGGCCGTGTCGTCGCGGCCGAAAGTGAAATCGGCAAAATCAAAGCCCGGCGCCACCGTGGCGCCCACCAGCGCATAGGCCGCGCCGGGGGCCGGCTCTGCCGCCTGCCACCAGTGCGCCGGCACGACGTGGCGCGGGCGTTCGCCGCCGGTGCCCACCGGCGCCAGCAAGTGCAGTTCCACCCGGCTCAAGTCGGGCGGCAGCAGCCACAGCCGCAGCGGCCCGCCCTCCAGCAGGTGCCAGGCCTCGTCCGACGCCACCCGGTGCCAGGCCGAGCAATCGCCGGCGGCCAGCAGGAAGTCGATCGAGGTCAGCGCCTGGCGCGGCCCGCGGCCGTCTGGGTGCGGTGCGGCGTCGGCCGAGCGGAACACCTCGCGGTACCAGCCGCCTTCCGGGTGGGGCGCCAGCTGCAGCAGGCGCACCAGCGCACCGGCACGGCCTGCGGGTGCTGCCGTCACCCTGCAGCGCGGTTGCGCGCGCGCACCGCTTCGCGGCGCTGCTCCACGTCGTCGGCGGCCACCTGGCTGTTGAAGGCGCGGGCGCGTTCCTTCTCCAGCGCCATGCCGTCGCCGGCGGCCAGGGCCCAGCCGTCGTTGATCACCGCCTTGTAGCGCACCAGCATGTGCGGCAGCGTGCCCAGCATGTCCAGCGCCAGCTGGCGGGCTGCGGGCATCAGCGCGTCGGGTGCCAGCACCCGGTTGACGAAGCCCCAGGCCGCCGCCTGCTCGGCGCCGATCCAGTTGCCGGTGAACGACAGCTCACGCGCCCGGTAAGCGCCGATGGCGCGGCTGAGCTTCTGGCTCAGACCCCAGCCGGGCGCCACGCCGATGCGGGCATGGGTGTCGGCAAAGCGGGCGCTGCTGCTGGCCAGCAGAACGTCGCAGGCCAGTGCCAGCTCGAAGCCGCCGGTGACGGCCGCGCCGTTGATGGCGCCGATCACCGGGCCGGGGTAGCGGCCGATGGCGGCCACCGGGTCGGCGCCGGGCCGTGGGGCCGTTGTGTCGCTCGGCTTCGCCTCGGTGCCGCTCGGCTGCGCCTCGGTGCCGCCCAGGCTGCCCTGGCCGGCGCCGATCTCTTTCAGGTCGAGCCCGGCGCAGAAGGCACGTCCGGCGCCGGTGAGGACCAGCACCCGCACCGCCGGGTCGGCGGCCAGCGCATCGATGGCGTCGGTCAGGCGGCGCATCAGCGCCTGGTTCAGCGCGTTCATCGCCTGCGGGCGGTTCAGCGTCAGCACGGCATAGCCGGCGGGGTGGATCTCGGTGTCGAGGACGTCGTCGGTGGGCATGGGCTGGTCTCGTGTTTTGGCGCGGTCAGGCCAGGATCTCGACCCGGTTGCGGCCGTTGCGCTTGGCCTGGTAGAGGGCGCTGTCGGCGCTGTGCACCAGCGTGGCCGAGCCGCCGCCGGCCAGCGCCACTGCGGCGGCCACGCCGATGCTGACGCTGATCGCATGGCCGCCGGGCACCAGGTCGCTGGTGTCGGTGGCCTGCACGGCGCGGCGGATGTGCTCGGCGATCTCCATCGCGCCGGCGGCAGCGGTGCCGGGCAGTACCACCGCGAACTCCTCGCCGCCATAGCGCGCGGGCAGGTCGCCGGCGCGGCGCACATTGTTGCGGATCACCTGGCCGATGCGGGCCAGGAACGCGTCGCCCAGCTGGTGGCCAAAGCGGTCGTTCAGGGTCTTGAAGCGGTCGAGGTCGATCATCAGCAGGGCCAGCGGCGTGGCGTCGCGCAGCGCGCGGTACCACTCCTTGTGCAGCGTGGCGTCGAACTGGCGGCGGTTGGCCAGACCGGTCAGCGCGTCGGTGCTGGCCAGGGTCTGCAGCTCGCTGTTGGCCTTGTCCAGCGTCTCTTCGAAGCGGCGGCGCTGGTCGGCGTCGCGCAGCGTCACCAGGTAGTCGCCCAGGCCGTTGCCGGGCGGCAGCCGCGCCACGCGGGCTTCCACCCAGCGGGTGCTGCCGTCGCGGTGCAGCGCGCGGAACAGGTCGGGCACGCTCTGGCCGCGCTGGGCTGCGCGGGTGAAGTGGCGGGCGATGAAAGCAGCGCGGTCGTCATGCGCCAGCAGCTCGGCCAGGGTGTGGCCATGCAGATCGGCGGGTGCGATGCCGAGCAGGCGCGCAGTGGCGGGCGATGCATAGCGGATGGCCAGGTCGGCATCGACCGCGACGATCATGTCGATCGAATGCTCGGCCAGCAGGCGGAAGCGCATGTCGGCCACCTCGGCGCCGGCGCGGCGCTCGCGCAGGCCCTGGCCCTCCGCAGCGGGTGCGGCGGCTGACGCGGGCAGGGCGGGCGCTGTGGGCGCTGTGGGCGCTGAGGGCGGTGCAAAGGGGCGAGCCACATGCAGGCTGCGACCGTCCGCGAGCACCAGGCTGGCGGTGGCCGGCAGGGCCGCAGCCGGCGCCGTGCCGGCCAGGGGTTGCGGCAGCGCGCCCTGCTCGGACACCGACAGCCACACGCCCAAGTTGCTGAGCAGGTGTGCCAGCGCGTGCAGATCGCCCTCGTTCAACCCCATTCACACCCTC
>JBBRVT010000254.1:0-6844 GCA_038246615.1 Burkholderiales bacterium | reverse complement strand
GATCGGCGGCGGCTTTACCGAAGGCGGCGTGGTGGCGCTGCAGGCCAGGGGCGGCAGCGGTGCTGTCGGCGTCGATACGGCCGATGCCGATGCTGCCGGGGACGGGCTGCTGGGCGCCGGCGGCGCGATGGCTGCTGTGGCTGGTGCGGCCGGTGATGCGGGCACCGGTGCCAGCATCAGCACACCCGACCCCGGCCGCAGCCCGTCACGCGCTGAATCGGCCCACTGGATCACCCGCACTGCGCTGGTGGTGGAAGTGCGTGACCCGCGCCGCGCGAATGGGCCCAAGGCAGAGGCGGTGGGCAGCCCCAGCGGCGTGTTGTATGTCTTCATGCCGCCGCTGAAGGTGCTGGAAGACTATCTGGAGCTGCTGGCCGCGGTGGAAGCCACGGCAGCAGCGCAGGGCGTGACCGTCATGCTCGAAGGCTACCTGCCGCCGCGCGACCCGCGCCTGAAGGTGCTGCAGGTCACACCCGACCCGGGCGTCATCGAGGTCAACATCCACCCCGCCCACAACTGGGCCGAACTGGTCGAGCAGACCGAATTTCTATACGACGCGGCCTGGCTGTCGCGCCTGTCGACCGAGAAGTTCCTGCTCGACGGCCGCCACACCGGCACCGGCGGCGGCAACCACTTCGTGATGGGCGGTGCGCGCCCGGCCGACAGCCCCTTCCTGCGCCGGCCCGATGTGCTGGGCAGCCTGCTGGCCTATTGGCACAACCACCCGTCGCTGAGCTACCTGTTCTCGGGCCTGTTCATCGGCCCGACCAGCCAGGCGCCGCGGGTGGACGAGGCCCGCAACGACCAGCTCTACGAGCTGGAAATCGCGCTGGCCGAGATCGAGAAGAGCAAGGCGGTCTACGGTCAGCAGATGCCGCCCTGGCTGGTCGACCGCACGCTGCGCAACATCCTGGTCGACGTGACCGGCAACACCCACCGCAGCGAGTTCTGCATCGACAAGCTGTATTCGCCCGACAACGCCACCGGCCGCCTGGGCCTGCTGGAATTGCGCGCCTTCGAGATGCCGCCGCATGCGCGCATGTCCATCGTGCAGCAACTGCTGCTGCGCGCGCTGGTGGCGCGCTTCTGGAATGCGCCTTACCGCCAGCCGCTGGTGCGCTGGGGCACCGAGCTGCATGACCGCTTCCTGCTGCCCACCTTCGTCTGGCAAGACTTCGCGCATGTGATGGAAGAGATCGGCGAGGCGGCGCATGGCGGGTTTGCCTTCCAGTCCGCCTGGTTCGCGCCGCACTTCGAGTTCCGCTTCCCCAAGGTGGGCGAGCTCACCGCCGAGGGCGTGCACCTGCAGCTGCGCAGCGCGCTGGAGCCCTGGCATGTGATGGGCGAGGAGGGCGCGGCCGGCGGCATGGTGCGCTATGTCGATTCGTCGGTCGAGCGCATCGAGGTCAAGGTCTCGGGCCTGGTCAACCCGCGCCATGTGCTGACCTGCAACGGCGTGCCGGTGCCGCTGCAGCCCACCGGCCGCACCGGCGAGTTCGTCGCCGGCGTGCGTTACCGCGCCTGGCTGCCGCCGACTGCGCTGCACCCGTCCATCGGCATCGACGCGCCGCTCACCTTCGACCTGGTCGACACCTGGATGCAGCGCAGCCTGGGCGGCTGCCAGTACCACGTCACCCACCCGGGCGGCCTCAGCTATGAGACCTTCCCGGTGAATGCCTTCGAGGCCGAGAGCCGGCGCCTGGCGCGCTTCTTCAAGCTGGGCCACACGCCAGGCAAGATGGTGGTGGGCAAGCCGCAGCGCAGCCTGGAGTTCCCGTTCACGCTGGACCTGCGCACCGCCTGATGGCTGCCGCCGGCCGCTGCTGACCCGCGTTCACAGGGGATGGGCCCGACCGAAAAGCTGCCGCATCCCGGGCATGATGCCGGCATGCAAAGCAGTCTGCTGGCCGACGACGATCTGCCCGACGCCGCCAGCCTGGTGGCGTCGGCCACACTGCGCGCCACGCCGGGGCACTTCGACGAATGGTGCGCTGGCGTGTCGGGCACAGCGGCCGCAGCCGGGCATGCGCCGGCGCCGCATTGGCGGCAGTTCTTCCTCACCCTGGGCACCGAAGGCTGGGCCGACCTGGCCGCCCGAGCGCACCGTGTGCAGACCCGCGTGCGCGAGGACGGCGCCACCTACAACATCTACGCCGAGGGTGTGGATGCACCGCGCGCCTGGCCGCTGGAGCTGCTACCGTTCATCGTGCCGGCCGACGAATGGGCCCGGATCGAGGCCGGTGTCACCCAGCGCGCCCGGCTGATGGCCGCCACCCTGGCCGACATCTACGGCCCGCAGACCCTGCTGCGCGACGCCCTGCTGCCGGCCAGCCTGGTGTTTGCCCACCCGCACTATCTGCGGCCGGCCTGCGGCCTGTGGCCGGCCGGGCGCTGCGGCCTGCACATCGCCGCGTTCGACCTGGCACGCACGCCCGAGGGCGGCTTCCGGGTGCTGGCGCAGCGGCTGCAGGCACCTTCGGGCCTGGGCTACCTGCTGGAGAACCGGCTGATCATCGGCCCGCAGTTCCACGACCAGTTCGCCGACCTGCGGGTGCAGCGCCTGGCCGCCACCTTCCGCGGCCTGCTCGACGGCCTGGTACGTGCCAGCCCGGCCGGCGAGCGCAGCCGCATCGTGCTGCTCACCCCGGGCCCGCTGAACGAGACCTACTTCGAGCAGGTGTTCCTGGCCCGCTACCTGGGTGTCACGCTGGTCGAGGGCAGCGACCTCACGGTGCGCGGCAAGAAGCTGTTCCTCAAGTCCCTGCGCGGCCTGGAGCAGGTGCATGTGCTGCTGCGCCGGGTGGACGACGAATTCCTCGACCCGCTGGAGCTGCGGCCCGACAGCCAGCTGGGCGTGCCCGGCCTGCTGCAGGCGCTGCGCGCCGGCGAGGTGGTGATGGCCAATGCCCCCGGTGCCGGCGTGCTGGAAAGCCCCGGCCTGGCCGCCTTCTGGCCCGGTGTGGCCGACCGCCTGCTCGGCGAAGACCTGCTGATGCCTGCCTCCACCAGCTGGTGGTGCGGCGAGGCCACGGTCTGGCGCGGCCAGCGGGAGGCGCTGGCCAACTTCGTCGTCGCGCCCACCTTCCCCGACAGTGGCTTCGGCCCGCGCGTGGCTGCGCTGATGGGCGAGGCCGAGCGCCGCGCGCTGCACGAGCGCATCGACGCCGACCCGGCTGCCTACACCCTGCAGGCGCGGGTGCGGCCCAGCGAGACCCCGGTGTGGAGCCACGGCAGCAGCGCGGCCGGCGACCCCGGCGGCCAGCTGCAGCCGCGCGCTGCGGTGATGCGGGTGTTTGCGCTGGCCGACGGGCAGGGCGGCTGGCAGGTGCTGCCCGGCGCGCTCACCCGCGTGGCCAACCGCAGCGGCCAGCAGACCGGCAGCGCGCACGACCCCTGGCTGAGCATGCAGCACGGCAGCGCCAGCGTGGACACCTGGGTGGTGGCCCGCGGCGCGGTCGACAGGACCACGCTGCTGCCCAAGCCGCTGACAGCCGACGAACTGGGCGGCGTGCACCGGGCAGTGAGCAGCCGCGCCGCCGAGAACCTGTTCTGGCTGGGCCGCTACACCGAGCGGGCCGAGAACTCGGTGCGACTGGTGCGGCTGATGCTGGAACTGCTGCGCGAGGGCAGCGAGCCGGTGCTGCGCCTGCTGGACCGGCTGGCGCGCTTCCATGGCCTGGTGGGCGCCGGTGTGCCCGGCGCGCTGAAGGCGCCGCGGGTGTTCGAGCGCGCGCTGGTCCACGGCCTGCTGCCGCGCGAGCCCGGCGCACCGGTGGACGGCAGTATCGGCGGGCCCACCACCAGCGTGGCGCACAACCTGCGCAGCCTGCGCCAGTGCGCGCAGAACCTGCGCGAGCGGCTGTCCCCCGAGCACTGGAAGCTGATCCACGAGGTGGGCGACAATTTCGAGCAGCATCTGGGCGTGGTGCTGTCGATGGGCGAAGGCCATGCGCCGGTGCCCGACGTGCTGGGCGTGCTGGCACGCGCCACCACCCACCTGGCGGCCATCACCGGCGCGCAGACCGACCGCATGACGCGCGACGACGGCTGGCGCCTGCTCAGCGTGGGCCGGCAGATCGAGCGGCTGGACATGCTGGCCCATGCGCTGGGCCTGGGCTTTGAGCTGAAGGTGCAGGAGGCCGACGACGGCTTCCACTTGCTGCTGGGCCTGTTCGACAGCGTGATCACCTACCGCGCCCAGTTCCAGGGCCGGCGCGAGGTGCTGCCGCTGCTGCACCTGCTGGCAATGGACACCGACAACCCGCGCAGCCTGGCCTGGGTGGCGCGCACCATGCGCGAACGGCTGCGCAAGCTGGCCCGGCACGACCCGATCTGGGTGAACCAGGTCACACGAGACCTGCGCATGCCCGAGGACTGGCTTCTCGCCCGCCTGGCACGCGCCGACGACAAGGGCCGCCATACCGAGCTGATCGACGCGCTGCGCCAATGCAGCGCGGCCGCGCGCGGGCTGTCCGACCAGATCAGCCGCCACCTGTTCGCGCATGTGGAATCGCGTGACCGCACGGTGTGGCAATGAGCGAAGCACAGCCAGCCGGCTCGGCTGCGGCCACAGGCACACAGGGCCAGGGCCAGAGCCAGGGCCAGGCCCAGGCCCAGGGCCAGGGCCAGGGGCATCCCATGCCGCCCGCGCCGGCCGGTCACCGTCTGCTGCAGGTGACCCACGAGACCCGCTACAACTACGACGCAGCGGTGGAAGTGGCACACCACAGCGCCTGGCTCCGCCCGCGCGACACCGAGGTGCAGAAGGTGCAGCGCTGGAACCTGCAGATCGACCCCCTGCCCGAGAGCGCAGTGCAAGAGAGCCAGGACGCCTTCGGCAACTGGCGCCACGGCTTCAGCCATTCGCGCGTGCATGACCGGCTGACGGTGACCAGCCGCTTCCAGGTGCTGGTCGCCACGCCAGCGCTGCTGGACGCTGACCACAGCCCGCCCTGGGAGGACGCCGCTGCCGCGCTGCGCTACCGCGCCGGTGTCACCCAGCCCGAGGCGGTGGAATTCATGCTGCCCAGCCAGTTTGCGCCGCATGCGCCAGAACTGGCGGCCTATGCGCGCGACCTGTTCACGCCCGGCCGCCCACTGCTGCAAGGCGCGCTGGCGCTGATGAGCCGCGTCTACCAGCGCATGCAGTACAAACCGCACAGCACCGACGTGGCCACCAACGCGCTGCAGGCGCTGGCGCAGGGGCAGGGTGTGTGCCAGGACTTCGCCCACCTGATGATCGGCGCGTTGCGCAGCCATGGGCTGGCAGCGCGCTACGTCAGCGGCTACCTGCTGACCCACCCGCCCGAGGGCCAGCCCCGCCTGGTGGGCGCCGATGCCAGCCATGCCTGGGTGGCAGTGTGGTGCCCCCTGCACCGCTGGGTGGCGCTGGACCCCACGAACGACGTGCCGGTCGGCCAGGACCATGTCACCCTGGCCTGGGGCCGCGACTATGCCGACGTGGCGCCGCTGCGCGGCGTCATCCGCGGCGGCGGCACTGCGCCGCCGGTGGTCGGCGTGACGGTGGAGCCGGTCTAGGAGCCTGTCGGACCGGGGGAGCATTGGCTGCGAATCGACCGCAGCGGTCCATTTCTCACCGTTTTTTTGCCGCATAGCTGGGCTATGGGGCTGCAAATCCGGCAAGAACTGTCCTCGCTGGGGCCGATTCTCGCTATCGACGCCCCAAGTTTGACAGGCTCCTAGCCGGCCGGCCGATGCGCAGCAGCACCCACCCGGCGCCCGGGCCAGCACCAGCGGCGCCGAGCGGCTGAAGTTCCTGCCCGGTGGCCATGTGCGCACCTGCTTTGCCGGTGGCCGCACCGGCAATGCCGCGATGGGCCAGTGGATGCGGCTGGCACCGGGCCGCTGCACGGTGGAGTTCACCCACACCGCCAAGCCGGCCTGCAACGCACCGCCCCAGCCTCTGCACAAGCACCCGGTCAGCATCGTCGGCCAGGTGGTGGTCAGCAAGGGCGAGTTGTCGCTGTTCGTCTCTGGTGAATTCCCGCCCGACACCTACCGGCCGGCCTCGGCAGCAGCGCTGCGCTGACACCTGCCCGGCCGTGACGCGGCGGCCCACGGCCCACGCATGCTGCGGCGTCTGACGTGCTGGCGCACAGGCCACGCCATCGGACTGCACATGGGTACGCGCCGGAGTCCGCATTCACCCACTGCTGCCCCCATGAAGCGCCTGGGTTAGGCAACAAAAAGTAGCGCTCGATTCGGCCTCAATTCGGGCCCTGCCTTTGCAGCCGCAAAACCTGGGATCGATCTGGTGGGCGGGATGCGCCACGCCAGACCCGCGACGCGTGCGTGCGGCATGGCCGGTTTCAATGGGCGAGGCCAGCGCTTCTGCCCATCCCAGGAACTTCCCGCACGCACCACCCCAACTGTCCAGCCATCGGAGAAGAAATGCCTGATCGATCCACTCTCAGCCTGCACCCTCTTGCCCGGATGACGGCAAAGCTGCTCGCAGCCGGGCTGTTGACTGTCACCATCGCCGGTTGCGGCGGCGGCAGCGGCGGGGAAGGCAACCCGCCGGTGACTGCTGCCACCATGATCCGCGGCACGGTGGCCGTTGGCGCAGCCGTCGCTGGGGCTTCGATCGTGGTCAAGGACTCCGACGCCGCCACACCCGACCTCACCGGCACCGCCGGCGCCGACGGTGCTTATGCGATCGACGTGACGTCGCTCAAGCCGCCGCTGCTCGTCAGCGCCGCCGGCACGCTGAATGGCGAGTCGGTCTCGGTGGTCGCCATCGTGCCGACCTTGAGCGCCAAGGCAGACAACACGGCCAACGTGACCTCGCTCACCAATGCCGTGGCTGCCCTGGTCGCGCCCGGTG
>JBBRVT010000253.1:0-6895 GCA_038246615.1 Burkholderiales bacterium | reverse complement strand
GCGCCTTGGGCAAGGACAAGGTCGCGCCCTTGAGGAAGGCAGCGCTCATGTCCATGCAGGCGTGGGCGATGGCCGTGCGGGCGCCACCGTGTGCCTCCAGGTCGACGGCGAACTCCTCCACGGTTTTGTGGTCCTTGCCGGCTCGACGAGAAACTGGGACAAGAATTCGGTGTACTCGGTGTCGTCGTCGATCAGGGCCAGAGTCTTTGGCAGCATTCGATTTGGCGGTTCAGTGGAGGCAGCTCCACTGCATCAATCCCTGGCCAGACCTGGCAGGGGAAAGTGCGGGCCCTTCGCCCACCTGGTTCGTGCGGCGCGAATAAATCACCTCAAGCGTGATTCGCTGCGGTCGATATCGCTGGGAGACTTCGGCCAACCCGCAAGGCGGATGCCGAGCCCTCAAGCACCCAAACAAAAGTGAGCCATCTCGTCCATGAAGACACTGCGCGCCGCCCTGGCCACCCCGGTAGCTGCGGGCTGGTTGGCGTTGGCCGGGCTGGGTGCCCTGAATGCCTTGGGCGGCAACAGTTCAACCCAAGCCGTCCAACGCACGCTGAACGCCAAGGACCTGACCGCCGACATCCTGCCGCCACCGCTGTACCTGATCGAGTTGCGGTTGATGCTGGGAATGGCCGTTGAGGCACCCTCGACCCCGCCGCTGCCGACAATCAGCGCGCTCGCCTGGTGCAGGAATACGGGGACCGTATCGCGAACTGGCAACAGCACCCGCCGCTCGGGTTGGACCCGAAGCTGATGGCCATGCAACACACCGAAGGCCAGCGCTTCATCGACGCCTCGGCCTCCGTCATCAGCACCTTGGCAGCGGGCGACCGCGACGCCGCAATGAAGGCCTTGCAGCAGTCGCACACCCTGTACCTGGCCCACCGTGCCGGCGTGGATGGCACGGTGCAGGCGGCCAACGTGCTGGCCACTGAATCTCTGGCCCGCTTCGTGACCATCAACGGCCAGCTCAAATGGATCGATCTGGCGCGAGATCAATGGCCTGATCAGTCAGAGCGTGCAGCGGGTGGAGGCCGGCGCGCAACTGGTGGCCGGTGCCGGCGCCACGATGCGGGAGATCGTCAGCCAGGTACAGCAGGTGACCACCCTGATCAACGAGATATCCACTGCCGCTGCCGAACAAACGCAATGCATCGGGTTGGTGAGTTCGGCGGTCAACCAGCTGGAATCGGCGACTCGGCAGAACGCCGCCTTCGTGGAACAGTCAGCCGCAGCGGCTGGCAACCTGAAGCACCAGGCCGAGGGCTTGGTGCACGTGGTCAGCCACTTCAAGATGGCGGCAGCGTGATCAGCGGACCAGGTCTTGCGGGTTCGATACACAAGGGTGTTCAAAGGTCGGGCACTGTCTGAAACCCTGATGCACCGGTGCGTCGCCGTCAACCGGTCGAGTCAGCCATGTCGGGCTGACTCATGCCGTGGAGCCTCCACCAATGCCGCGGCCCTTTAGTGCGAAAGAGGAATCCATGAAGTACCCCGAGCCCAAGGACCAGACTGTTGCACTGCTTCGCCAAGTGCTGGCCCAGGTGGGTCAGCATGATGCTGCCCTGAACCCGCTGACGTTCACAGTGTTCTACGAATACGTCGCTGGTATCAATCGCCGCCTCAGCGAGGCCATGGCGCGCGCTCTGCTGTCCACACCGCGACTGTCCGACGCCACGGTTCGCGAGCTGTTTCGGGACTTTGTGGCTGATGTCGGCGTTGAGGAGTCAGAGCGCATTCAACGGGGTATTCAACAAGCGATGGCGTCGATCGTCGAGTCAGCGACGCGTGCCGGGCAGGCTGCTGGCGCCTTTGGCGAGCAGCTCGATGGGCTGAGCGGTGCATTGGCCGGGCGGGATTCCGCGTCGCTTGCGCCGCATATCGACTCAGCTCGCTCTGGCACCAGCAATATGCGCAAGTCTGTCAAGGACCTCGAGCTCCAGGTGGCCAGGAGCCACAAGGAAATCGATCTTCTTCGGGCCGACCTGGTGCGCACTCGAAGCGAGGCAACGCTCTGCCCACTGACACGCCTTCTCAATCGCCGCGGCTTTGAGGAAAGTCTTGATGCCATGCTGCGCCAGCGTCTGCCCAAGGGCAGCCTGCACTGCCTGGTCATGTTGGACATTGACCATTTCAAGCGCGTCAATGACACCCATGGCCACCCCGTCGGCGATCGCGTCCTTGAGGGTTTTGGTGAAGTGCTGCGCAGCGTGCCGGTGGAGCCTGGCATGTCTTGTGCGCGTTACGGTGGCGAAGAGTTCGCGATCCTGCTGCCGGCGGTGACCGTGAACAAGGCCGTACAGGTCGCGGAGACTGTCTGCGCACGCACGCGTGCAGTGCGATTCCGCAGCAGAGCTACGAATGAGGTGCAGCTGACGGTGACGGTGTCTGCAGGCGTGGCGGCATGGCGGCCCGGAGAAGATGCCAAGTCGCTGCTGGCATGCGCCGACGCCGCGCTGTACCGTTCCAAGAAAGGCGGCCGCGATCGCGTCACGGTCGCCTGAAGCCGGCCCCATTGGCGGCGTGGGTCTGGCCAAGCGAGTCGTTCACGTCTTCGAAACGGTCGAGGTCGATTGACATCACCGCCACCTTCTGCCAGCTGCGGCTGGCCTGCTGGGGGGCCCAGCGCAGCCGCTCGGTGCACAGGCTGCGGTTGGGCAGGTCGGTCAGAACATCGTGGTCGGCCAGGAAGCGGATTCGCTGCTCGTCTTGCGGTTGCTGATGCTGATGGATGTGAAGATGCGGTGCGACAGTTCGCCCTGCGACTGGCGTACCTCGCTGACCATCCGCCATGCAGGGTACACGGTGCCGTTGCGTCGCCGCACCTGGGGATCGGGCGCGATGTCCTGCAGCCGTCTTTCACCAGCACCCGCTTATGGCCGTTCTGAGGAGAGCCCAGTGATGAGAAGTTCTGGGTTGACACTGCCCGGGAAGCCGCACGAACACTTGCGATCCTCGGCCAGAGGCAGCCTTCACTTGCCATGAGTTTGCGGGTCTGCGGTGGTCTGGCGCGTATGACCTTGGCCAACTCTGGGAGGAGGTGCCCGCCGGTGCACGGTTTGACGGCAGAGCGAAGCGACACGGCGGGCGTTTGCCTCGAGAAACCCGCCTTGCTCGCGGCGCTGCGCAGTACGCTCCGCATCAAGCCAAGATTTTGAGAAGTGCGCAAGTGCCGCAGTCTGGCTGCCGACGAGGTGATCCGCGCGCTCGCCGTCGTCGCACTTGTCATCACGGGGGTCTTCTCATGATGGCCGCCCGCAGCCGGACGGAATTGCCAAACGGCGGGCTGCTTCCGCCGTTTCACTGTCATTCGATCCGGTTGACCGAAATGGCACGATGCATCAACACCGTTCGGCGACCGCCTTCCACTCCCTCCACACCCAGCCCTGAGCGACTGCGGTTTCCCGGCCCGCAAGCCGGGCGCCGGCTCGCCCAGCCGCCGCAACTGGTGCCCTCCAGCCGCAGAACCATGGCGCCAGCCACAATGGAAGGGGCGCCCTGCGCCGGCACCAAGCGCCCTGTCCACACGTCTGACACCATCCCCACGTCATCACCACACCATGAACGCCCCCCTGCTCCCACCCGCCCTCGAAGAAATCCGCGCCCACGAGGCCGAGATGGTCGCCATCCGCCAGCAGATCCACGCCAACCCCGAGCTGGCGTATGAAGAGCACGCCACCAGCGACCTGGTGGCCGACCGCCTGGCGCGCTGGGGCTGGGAGGTGCACCGCGGCCTGGGCGGCACCGGCGTGGTGGGCACGCTGCGCGCCGGCACCAGCAGCCGGCGCATCGGCCTGCGCGCCGACATGGACGCGCTGCCGATTGCCGAGACCAGCGGCAAGCCCTGGGCCAGCAAGGTGTTCGGCAAGATGCACGCCTGCGGGCACGACGGCCACACCGCCATGCTGCTGTCGGCCTGCCGCCACCTGGCGGCCACGCGCCGGTTCGACGGCATCGTGCATGCGGTGTTTCAGCCGGCTGAAGAGGGCCTGGCCGGCGCCCGCAAGATGCTGGAAGACGGCTTTCTCGCGCTGTTCCCGTGTGACGCGATGTTCGGCATGCACAACATGCCCGGCCTGCCCGAAGGCCGCTTCATGGCGGTGCCCGGTTTTGCGATGGCCAGCGGCGACACCTGCATCATCACCGTGCGTGGCACCGGCGGCCACGGCGCCATTCCGCAGACTGCCGTTGATCCGGTGGTGGCCGGTGCGTCCATCGTGATGGCACTGCAGACCATCGTGGCGCGCAACGTGCCGCCGCTGCACACCGGCATCGTCACCGTGGGCGCCTTTCTGGCCGGTGATGCACCCAACGTGATCCCCGGCACGGCCGAGTTGCGCCTGACGGTGCGCGCCATGCAGCCCAGCGTGCGTGATCTGCTGGAGCGCCGCATCACCGAGCTGGCGCAGGCGCAGGCCGCCAGCTTTGGCGCCACTGCCGAGGTGAACTACATCCGCCGCTACCCGGTGCTGAACAACACCCCTGAGCACACCGACTTCTGCAAGCAGCTGGTGCGTGACTGGCTGGGCGACGACGGCCTGGTGGCCAACCCCGAGCCGATCACCGCCAGTGAAGACTTCGCCTTCTTCCTGGAGAAGGTGCCGGGCTGCTACATCAACATCGGCAACGGTGTGGGCAGCGTGGGCGGCTGCATGGTGCACAACGCGGGCTACGACTTCAACGACCGGGTGCTGAGCACCGGCGCCAGCTACTGGGTGAAGCTGGCCGAGCGCTGGCTGGCGCCGGCCTGACTGCGCCTGGGCCGCACGCCCGGGTCGCGCCTACCGCGGTGGCGCCACCGGCTGCCCCAGCGCGCGCCGCCACAGCCAGGCCCAGGCGCGGCCGATGTCGGGCCGCAGGCCCAGTTGCTGCGCCGCCGGCAGCGGCACCCAGGCACCGCCCTGGCGCTGCGCGAGCGCGAAGCGGAACACATAGGCCGGCTCCTGGCCCATGCGCAGGTCGGTGATGTACAGGCGCTGGCCCTGCACAGCGCCCTGCACAGCGCCCTGCACATCCAGCGCCCAGAAGCCGTTGCTGAAGGCGGCGATGCGCTGCGCACCGTCGATGGCCTGCACCGCCGGCCACAGCGCGGTGCCACGGTCGAAGCGGTCGAAGACCATCGCCGGCCCCTCATCGAGCAGCGAGCGGAAGCCCTCGTGGTAGTGCGCACCTTGCACCGCCACCACCCGCCAGAGCAGGGTGTTGAACGGCGTCGGTGTCACCAGCAGTCGGTCGGCCACGATGCCTTGCGCCGCCAGCGCCTGGCGCGCCACGCCGGTCACCTGCTGCTGCGCCCACATGCCCCAGCCCAGGTAGGCGGTGCTCAGCACCAGGCCGACGGCATTGGCCGCCAGTGCGTGGCGGCCGGCGCCACGCAGGCGCAGTGCCCAGCCGGTGCCGGCCAGCAGCGGCAGGGTGTAGAACAGGTCGATGATGAACACGCTGCCCACGCCGTAGGGGCGGTCGGTGAACGGCAGCGCCAGCTGGGTGCCGTAGACCGTCATGCCATCGAGCAGCGGGTGGGTCACCAGCACCGCCCACATCGCCAGCACCCAGCGCCGCCACAGCGCCCGCTCACCGCTGAGCCAGGCCACCGCCGCGCCGAAGGGCAGCGAGAACAGGGTCAGCCAGAACGGCGCATGCGTCTCGGCGCGGTGCAGCACCATGTTGCGGATCGGGTCGCCGTGGTCGATCAACACGTCCAGGTCGGGCAGGGTGCCGGCCAACGCACCCCAGGCCGCAGCCTTCCACAACGCCGTGCGGCGGCCCATCACCGCCACGCCCACTGCGGCACCCAGGGCCATCTGAGACAGGGAATCCATGGGCGCGCATTCTCGGGGGCAGCCGGGCCAGACGCTGGCCGACAATGCCTTGGCCCCGCGCTGCACCCGGCAACGCCCGACAGCGCACGACAGCGCCCCACCACACCCGACCACCCTGGAGATTCCATGCCCGCACCCGATATCCAGGCCGTCATCTGGGATTTCGGCGGCGTCATCAGCTCGTCGCCCTTCGAAGCCTTTGCGGCCTATGAGCAGGACCATGGCCTGCCGCCCGACTTCCTGCGCACGGTGAACGCCACCAACCATCTGGACAACGCCTGGGCCCGCTTCGAGCGCAGCGCCATCGACCTGGCCGCATTCAACGCCGCCTTCGCACAGGAAAGTGCGGCCCTGGGCCATGCGGTGCCCGGCCGCGATGTCATCGCGCTGCTGGGCGGCAGCATCCGGCCGCAAATGGTGCAGGCGCTGCGGCTGCTGCGCCTGCGGTTGAAGATCGGCCTGATCACCAACAACGTGGCGAGCCCCGGCGCCGAGCATGCCAACCCCAGCGGCCGCGACGCGGTGCTGCCGCTGTTCCACCATGTGATCGAGAGCGCCAAGGCCGGCATCCGCAAGCCCGACCCGGCGATCTACCTGCTGATGTGCGACGCCCTGGCCGTGGCCCCGGCGCACTGCGTGTTCCTGGACGACCTGGGCGTCAACCTCAAGCCGGCACGCGCGCTGGGCATGCAAACCATCAAGGTCGGCGACCCCGATCTGGCGCTGGCGCAGCTGCAGGCCCTGGTGGGCTTCCCACTGCACGGCTGACCGGCCCGGCCGCGCCGCCGCAACGCTGCGGCCGCAAACAGCGGGTTTTTGCAGCGCAGTTCAGGGGTTGGCGCGGGCCTGCGGCCGCGCAACATGGCGCCACGGTCGGCCGCCCTGCCGGCCGTGGAGACCCGCATGGCACACCCCGACCCGCAGCCCGACCAGCCCACGGCCAGCACCCCGGCGGCCACGGTGCTGCTGATGCCGGTCCCGGCACTGGCCCGCTTTCGGCACCTGATGCGGGCCGAGGGCTGGGACGTGGACCTGCAGCGCATGTGCGTCGACGACAGCTACGCCTTCGAATG
>JBBRVT010000252.1:0-6904 GCA_038246615.1 Burkholderiales bacterium | reverse complement strand
GTGTGGGATCTGGTCTTCAAGCCCGAGTACATCAGCAAGCTCAAGGGCTGCGGCGTGTCGGTCCTGGATTCGGCCTCCGAAGTGGTTCCCGCCGCCCTGCATTACCTGGGCAAACCTTCGTTCAGCAAGGTGCCTGCCGACTACGCCGCTGCTGCCTCGTTGCTCAAGAGCATCCGCCCACATGTCACGCTGTTCAGCAGTTCGGGCTACATCAACGACATGGCCAACGGCAGCATCTGCCTGGCGCTGGGCTGGTCGGGCGACATCAACATCGCCCGCCAGCGCGCCATCGACGGCAAGACCGGCCAGAAGATCGAGGCGCTGATCCCCAGCACCGGCGGGCTGCTGTTCTTCGACGTGATGGTGATCCCGGCCGATGCCGAGCGCCCCGGCAATGCGCACAAGTTCATCAACTACATGCTGCGCCCCGAAGTGCATGCCGGGCTGACCAACAAGGTCTTCTATGCCAACCCCAACCTGGAGTCGCGTAAGTTCGTCAAGCCCGAGGTGGCTGGCAACCCGTCGGTGTTCCTCAGCCCGGAGAACATGGCCAGGATGAAGGCACCCGACTCGCTCAACAGCGACCTGCGCCGCCTGATGACACGCACCTACACCGCCTTCAAGACCGGCCTTTGAGCACCATGGCAGGCGGCCCTGCGGGCGGCGACGCCGCCTACCTGTCGATCCAGGACGTGGTGAAGGACTTCAGCGGCTACAAGGCCGTCGACCACGTCAGCCTGGACATCGCAAAGGGCGAGATCTTCGCGTTGCTGGGCTCGTCGGGCTGCGGCAAGACCACGCTGTTGCGCATGCTGGCCGGTTTCGAGATGCCGACCTCGGGCCGCATCGTGCTGAACGGCCAGGACATGGCCGGCCTGCCGCCCTATGAGCGGCCGATCAACATGATGTTCCAGAGCTATGCGCTGTTCCCGCACCTCACGGTGTGGCAGAACATCGCCTTCGGCCTGCAGCGCGAGGGCCTGCCCAAGGACCAGGTCGCGGCCAGGGTGGACGCCATGCTCAAGCTGGTGCAGCTGGGCAAGTTCGCCCAGCGCAAGCCGCACCAGCTGTCGGGCGGCCAGCAGCAGCGGGTGGCGCTGGCGCGCAGCCTGGCCAAGCAGCCGCAGATGCTGCTGCTCGACGAGCCGCTGGGCGCGCTCGACAAGAAGCTGCGCGAGGAGACCCAGATCGAGCTGGTCAACATCATCGAGCAGGTGGGCGTGACCTGCGTGATGGTCACGCACGACCAGGAAGAGGCCATGACCATGGCCAGCCGCATCGCCATCATGAGCGAGGGCAGCTTCCTGCAGGTGGGCGCTCCGGCCGACATCTACGAGACGCCGGCCACCAAGTTCGTCGCCGACTTCATCGGCAACGTGAACCTGATGCCCGGCACGGTGGAGGTCGACGAGGTCGACCATGTGGTGATCGGCAGCGCCGACTGCAAACACTACGTCGGCCATGGCATCACCGGCACCCATGGCATGGCGGTCACGGTGGCGCTGCGGCCCGAGAAGATCCATGTCTCGCGCCACAAGCCGGCCGACGACTACAACGCGGCGCATGGCACGATCAAGGAGCTGTCGTATTTCGGCAGCTTCACCGTCTACCACGTCGAGCTGCCCAGCGGCGCGCGGCTCAAGATCAGCCAGGCGAATACCGCCCGCCACAAGGACGACGAGCTGACCTGGGGCGACGCGGTTTGGGCGCACTGGTCGCGCTCGGCCCACGTGGTGCTGACGCAGTAAGCCGCCATGGCAGGCACTGCCCAACCCTGGCTGCGCCGCCTGTTCTCGGGCCGCTCTGTCGTGATCGGCCTGCCCTACGCCTGGCTGCTGCTTTTCTTCCTGCTGCCTTTCCTGATCCTGGCCAAGATCAGCGTCTCCGAGATGGAGAACGTGGTCTTCAAGGACCTGATCACCTACAAGGACGGCCTGCTGCAACTGCAGCTCAAGCTCAGCAACTACGTCTTCATCACCCAGGACGCGCTGTACTACAAGACCTACATCGCCAGCCTGCAGTACGCCGCAGCCACCACCGTGCTGTGCCTGGCCATCGGCTACCCGTTCGCCTACTTCATGGCGCGCGCCAGGCCGGAGCGCCAGCCGTTGCTGCTGATGCTCGTGATGCTGCCGTTCTGGACCAGCTTCCTGCTGCGCGTCTATGCCTGGAAGGGCCTGCTCAGCGAGCATGGCTGGGTCTACGACGCAATCGTCGGCCTGGGGCTGGACCAGGTGTTGCTGGCCGCCGGCTTCATCAGCACGCCGGGCAAGCTGATGAACACGCCTTTCTCGCTGGTGCTGGGCATGACCTACACCTACCTGCCGTTCATGATCCTGCCGCTGTTCGGCAACCTGGCCAAGCTGGATGTGCGCCTGCTGGAGGCCGCCGCCGACCTGGGCGCCTCGCCCTGGGTGGCATTCTGGAAGGTGACGGTGCCGCTGTCGAAGGCCGGCATCATCGCCGGCAGCATGCTGGTGTTCATTCCCTGCGTCGGCGAATTCGTCATCCCCGAGCTGCTGGGCGGCCCCGAGACCCTGATGATCGGCCGGGTGGTGTGGGACGAGTTCTTCAGCAACAACGACTGGCCGATGGCCAGTGCGGTGGCGGTGGTGATGGTGCTGCTGATCATCGTGCCGCTGGCGCTGTTCAACAAGTACCAGGCCGAGGCGCAGGAGGCGGGCAAGTGAACACCGCCGCCTTCAACCGGCTCTTCGCCCGCGGCTGGCTCAGCCTGGGTTACGCCTTCCTTTACCTGCCCATCGTGGCGCTGATCGTCTTCTCGTTCAATGATTCACCGCTGCCCAATGTGTGGCGCGGCTTCACGCTGAAGTGGTATGCCGCGCTGCCTGACGACCGCGAGATGCTCGCCGGCCTGTGGTTGAGCCTGCGCATCGCCTTCTTCACCGCCTGCGGCTCGGTGGTGCTGGGCATGCTGGCGGCCTTCACGCTGGTGCGCTACCGGCGCTTTACCGGGCGCACTGCGTTCTCCGGCATGGTCAGCGCGCCGCTGGTGATGCCCGAGGTGGTGGTCGGGCTGTCGCTGCTGCTGATGTTGGTGTCCATCCAACGGGCCGTCGGCTTCCCCGAGCGCGGCATGCTCACGATCTGGATCGGCCACCTGTTGCTGGGCATGGCCTACGCCACGGTGGTGATCCAGGCCCGGCTGCAGGACCTGAACCCCCAGCTGTCCGAGGCCGCGATGGACCTGGGCGCGCGCCCCTGGCAGGTGTTCACGCTGATCACGCTGCCGATGATCGCGCAGAGCCTGGCGTCGGCCTGGCTGCTCACCTTCACCGTCTCGCTCGACGACGTGGTGCTGTCGGCCTTCCTGTCGGGCCCTGGCGCCACCACCATGCCGCTGGTGATCTTCTCCCGCGCACGGCTGGGCCTGAACCCCAGCGTGAATGCGGTGGCCACGCTGATCGTGCTGGTGGTGGCCATCGGCGTGCTGGTGGCCAGCTACATGATCGCCCGCAACGAACGTCGGCGCGCCCAGGAATTGGCCGCTGCAGGCCATGCCTGACCCCACGACACCGTCCACAGCACCGTTCACAACACACACCAGAGGAGCCATCCTGATGAAGCTGTTCCATGCAAGCGCACTCGCCCTGGCCATGGCCGGGGCATTTCCGGCCCAGGCCCAGAGCAATGCCGACATCCTGAGGGAGCTGCAGGCCCTGAAAGACAAGGTCGCCGAGCTCGAAGTCAAGCTCAAGGCCCAAGAGGCCAAGCTGCCGCCGGCCGCGGGGCAATGGGGCATCAGCCCCGACCAGGCCAGGGAGCTGAACCGCGCCACCCTGAAGGCCGAGGGCATCGAGGACGCGATGGAGTCGCAGGGCCTGAAGATGCTGACCATCAGCGGCTTCATGGACCCGGTGTGGCTGTACAACCAGCGCCAGAACCGCGCCGGCTTCCAGTTCCTGAACCCGGTTGCACTGGGCGGCTACAACTACGACAGCAGCTACTTCGGCGGCGTCACCATCGACTTCCAGAAGGAGATGGAAGGCGGCACCAAATGGCGCCTGACATTGGTGCCCAACCGCGGCACCGGCAGCGTCATCGGCGACGCCTCGATCGTGCAGGAGGCGTCGGTGTCGGTGCCGCTGGGCGACATGCAGACGCGCATCATCGCCGGCCAGATCCCTGACTGGTCGGGTTATGAATTCCAGCAGAGCACGCTGAACAAGCTGATCACCCACAACCTGCTCTATGACTTCACCCTGCCCACGCTCTACACCGGCGTGGGCATGGAGTACGTGCGCGGCAAGTGGTGGAGCCGCTGGATGGTGGCCAACGTCAATACCAGCGCCCGCAACGCCGGCGAGCGCGCGCCAGCCCTCGTCTACCGGGTCGACTACTCGCGCGGCGAGTTCGCGGGCTTCGGCTTCGCCGGCCTGCATGGCCGGGGCGCCAACTTCCGCTCCGACGATGTCAACCCCTTCACGCTGGACCCGTACAAGACCGCAGACACACGGCTCGACCTGTTCGAGGTCGATGGCTACTTCGTCCGCGGCGACTGGACCGTGCAGGGCCAGCTCAGCTACGGCCAGCAGAAGAAGGCGGCGATCTCGGCCGACCCGGTGACCGGCGAGCTGCGCGACGCCAGCTGGTGGGGTGCGTCGGCACTGGCGGCCTACATGCTCGACCCGCGCCTGGAGGCAGTGGGCCGGCTGGACTACCTGCACAACAGGAAGAACGGCGGCGGCTTGCTGGGCTACACCGTGGCCGACGACCGCAATGGCATCGGCCCCGACCCGGCGGGCGATGCCGAACGCGGCGCCAACCGCATGGCCTTGTCGCTCGGGCTGAACTACCGCTACAACCTGAACACCACCTTCAAGGCCGAAGCCCGCCTCGACCGGGCCGACCTGCCGGTGTTCCTGGACGTCAAGAGCGGCAGCTACCGCAAGAGCAACGCTGTCTTCGGCACCTCGGTGATCGTCTCGTTCTGAGCATCCGCGCCCGCTACAGTGCCGGGTGGATGCCACCCCCCGGCACCGAACAGGAGCGCCACGATGAAAGACCTCCGCGAACGCCTGGCCGCGCAGGGCGTGCACACGCTGATCGCGCAGTTCACCGACCTGCACGGCGTGGCGCGCGGCAAGTTCGTGCCGCTGGCGCACCTGGACGACCTGCTGACCGATGGCGTCGGCTTTTCCGGCCCGTCGATTGCAGGCACCGGCCTGCCACGTTGCGGGCCGCGCAGCGAATACTGGGGCCGTGGTGCCGCCAGCACCGCCACCGCCCTGCCCTGGCTGCCCGGCTATGCCCGGGTGGTGTGCGACGGTTTCGTCGCTGGCGAGGCCTTCGACGCCTGCCCGCGCCAGGTGCTGCGCCGCCAGGTGGCGCGGCTGGCTGCCAAGGGCTGGCACCTGCGCACCGGCATCGAGCCCGAATTCTTCCTGCTGCGCCAGACCGACGGCCGCTGGCTGCCGGCCGATGCCGGTGACAGGCTGGACAAGCCCAGCTACGACCTGAAGAGCCTGCCGCGCCAGCGCGGCTTTCTGCAGGGCCTGCAGCAGGCGCTGGAAGGCTGCGGCCTGGACGTGCTGCAGCTCGACCATGAAGACGCCCATGGCCAGTACGAGGTGAACTTCGGCCACGACGAAGCGCTGGCCAGCGCCGACCACCTGATGCTGTTCAAGATGGCCGCGCATGCGCTGGCCGAGGCGCAGGGCATGCTCTTCTCGATGATGCCCAAGCCGTTTGCCAACCAACCCGGCAGCGGCATGCACTTCCATGTGTCGTTGTGGGGCGGGCCGGTGCGTGACCGGCACGGCAATGCACGCAATCTGTGCGTGCCGCACCACCAGGACGGTGCGGTCGACACCGTCGGCCTGCTGTCGCCGCTGGGCCGGCAGTTCGCCGCCGGCGTGCTGGCCCATTCGGCCGGGCTGTGCGCGCTGGCCGCGCCCACGGTCAACAGCTACAAGCGGCTGACGGTGGGTGAATCGCTGTCGGGCACCACCTGGGCGCCGGCCTACATCGCCCAGGGTCCGAACAACCGCACGGCGCTGTTGCGCACCCTGCATGGCCGCTTCGAATGGCGCCTGCCCGATGCCAGCGCCAACCCCTACCTGGCCAGTGCCGGGCTGATCGCCGCCGGGCTGGACGGCATCGCCCGCCAGCTGGACCTGCCGACCGCAGCCGACGACGACCTGTTCGCGCTGAGCCCGGCCGAGGTGCAGGCCCGCGGCATCGCCCTGCTGCCCCAGCACCTGGGCGACGCGCTGGACGCCCTGGCCGCCGACAGCGTGCTGTGCGCTGCACTGGGCGAGACACTGACGGCGCAGTTCATCGCACTGAAACGCGACGAGCACCTGGCCCACGCACGCCATGTGAGCGACTGGGAACTGGCGCGCTATGTCGCCGCGTTCTGACCGCTGTATCCAGCCTGCCCGGCCTGCCCGGCCTGCCCGGCCTGCAGCATGACGGCGCGGTGGTGACCAGACGACCCCGCCGCACCGCATGACGGCGCCACGCGCACCGCTGCTGGCCTATGCGAGCCTGGCCGCCAGCATGGTGCTGGTGGGCAGCTACGTCGGAACCTCGCGCCTGCTGGTGGTAGTGTTTCCGGTGTTCCTGCTGGCCTGGCTGCGCTTTTGCATCGCGGCGGTGGCAATGGCGCACTGGGTGCGCCGCCAGCCCGGCGAGCCGCCGCTGACGCCACAGGACCGCCGCCTGCTGTTCTGGGAAAGCTTCCTCGGCAACTTCCTGTTCTCGGTGTGCATGCTCTACGGCGTGCTGCTCACCTCGGCGCTGTCGGCCGGGGTGGTGATGGCGGCCATTCCGGCGGCAGTGGCGCTGCTCAGCCGCTGGTGGCTGGGCGCGCGCATCAACCGCCGCACCCTGGCCGCCATCGCCTGTGCCGCCCTGGGCATCGGCATGCTGGCCCTGGCCC
>JBBRVT010000251.1:0-6926 GCA_038246615.1 Burkholderiales bacterium | reverse complement strand
TGGCGATGCTGACCATGCTGATCAACCTGGGCACCGACCTGCTCTACAAGGTCGTCGATCCGAGAGTCGTCCTCCGATGAGCGCCGTTCTCGCGTCCGGCCCGGCCGCGCCGGTGCAGCGCTCCGAAGGGGTGTGGCGCACTGCCTGGCGTCGCTTCAAGGGCGACCGCGTGGGCATGGTGTCGCTGACGATCGTCATCGCTTTCCTGCTGCTGATCGTGGCCGCCGCCACCGGCCTGGTGGCCAGCCAGTGGCAGCGTGAACTGGCGGTGCCCAACGCGCCGCCCACGCTGCTGGGCCCGCGCGCGGGCGAGGACGCCGGCACCCTGGCTGGGCCCGAGAGCACACCGCAGCCGCCGGTCGACCTGAGCGACATCGACCCGCTGGCGCCGCGCTATGCCGAATGGGCCGAGCGTGCCGCCCAGCTGCAGACAGCCGAGACTGCCAAGGTCGACACGCTGCCGCTGGGCGCCGACCGGCTGGGCCGCGACGTGCTGGCCAAGGCCATCAAGGGCACCGAGATCTCGGTCTTCGTGGGCATCCTGGCGGCGTTGCTCGCCACGGTGATCGGCACCGTGCTGGGCGCGCTGGCCGGCTTCTTCGGCGGCAAGGTCGGTGACTTTCTGGAGTGGCTGTACAACGTCTTCACCGCCGTGCCCGACATCCTGCTGATCTTCGCCTTTGCAGCCGTGTTCGGCCGCGGCGTGGACACGGTGGTGCTGATCCTGGCGCTGACCGGCTGGACAGGGCTGTACCGGCAGGTGCGCGCCGAGTTCATCAAGCACAGCGGGCGTGAATACGTGCGCGCGGCCGAGGCCATCGGTGCCAGCACCACCAGCCGCATGTTCCGCCACATCCTGCCAAACGTCAGCCATGTGATCCTGGTGCGCATGAGCCTGCTGGTGGTGGGCTTCATCAAGAGCGAGGTGATCCTGAGCTACCTGGGCCTGGGCGTGCCGATCGACCAGGTGAGCTGGGGCACCATGCTGGCCGAAGCGCAGGGCGAGCTGCTGCTGGGCCACTGGTGGCAGCTGGCCACGGCCACCGCCTTCATGGCGGTGTTCGTCACCGCCTTCTCGCTGATGGCCGACGGCTGGCGCGATGCGCTCGACCCCAAGCTGCGCGGAGCAGAGTGATGGCCCACCCCCGAAGCGCCTGCTGCGGCCTTGCAGGCCGCGCCGGGCCGGAGGCCCAGCCCTTCGGCAGGCACAAACGTCAAGCCGTTCGTGTCCGGCCTCAGCCCCCTCAAGTGGGCGGCACCAGTGGCCCGGCACAACCGGTTCCACGGCGCCCGCTTGACCAAGATTCCTTCCGCTGGAGCGTCTGAGGTGCTGCTCTCAATCCAAAGCCTGCAGGTCGGCTTCCGCACGGGTGAGCGTGGCGCCAAGACCGTTGTGTCGGCCGTCAAGGGCATCAGCTTCGACATCGCCGAGAACACCACGCTGGCGCTGGTGGGTGAATCGGGCTCGGGCAAAAGCGTCACCGCGATGTCCATCCTCAACCTGCTGCCCGACAACGCCCAGCGCTCGGGCCGCATCCTGTGGCAGGGGCGTGACCTGCTGGCCGCCAGCCGGCCCGAACTGCAGGCACTGCGCGGGCGCGAGATCGCCTGCGTGTTCCAGGACCCGATGAGCAGCCTGAACCCGGTGTTCTCGATCGGCGCCCAGCTGTGTGAACCGCTCATCAAGCACCTGGGCATGGGCCGGCGCGCCGCCCTGGCGCGTGCCGAAGAGCTGCTGGCCGAGACCGGCCTGCCCGAGCCCCGGCGCCGGCTGGCGGCATACCCGCATGAGCTCTCAGGCGGCCAGCAGCAGCGGGTGATGATCGCGATGGCACTGGCCTGCGAGCCGAAGCTGCTGATCGCCGACGAGCCCACCACCGCGCTGGACGTGACCATCCAGCGCCAGATCCTGGAGCTGATCGCGCGCATGAAGGACAAGCTGCGCATGAGCGTGCTGTTCATCAGCCACGACCTGGGCGTGGTGGGCGAAATCAGCGACCAGGTGGTGGTGATGCGCCAGGGCACGGTGCGTGAGCAGGGCCCGGTGGCGCAGATCTTCAGCGCGCCGCAAGATGCCTACACCCGCGCCCTGCTGGCCTGCCGGCCCAGCTTGATCAACACGCCGGCGCGGCTGACGGTGATCGACGAGCAGATCGCCGGCGGCACGGCGTCCAGCACCACGGCCAGCGCCGCCCCGGCCGCAGCCAAAGACCCGAATGCTCCGGTGGTGCTGCAGGTGAAGTCGCTGGCCAAGAGCTTCTTCATCAAGCAGGGGCTGTTCGGCAAGCGTGAATTCAAGGCCGTGCAGGGGGTCAGCTTCCAGCTGCGCCGCGGCCACACCCTGGGCGTGGTGGGTGAATCGGGCTCGGGCAAGACCACCATGGGCCTGACGCTGCTGCGCCTGCACGAGCCCACCGGCGGCGAGGTGATCTTCGACGGCCAGAACCTGCTGACGCTGTCCCACCGCGAGCGCCAGGCCATGCGCCGGCGCATCCAGATCGTCTTCCAGAACCCGTATGCCAGCCTGAACCCGCGCTTGTCCATCGGCCAGACGCTGATCGAGCCGATGGCCATCCACGGCATCGGCGCGCACACCGCAGAGCGCGAAGGCCGCGCCCGCGCGCTGCTGGCCAAGGTGGGCCTGGCACCCGACACCTTGTTCAAGTACCCGCATGAGTTCTCCGGCGGCCAGCGCCAGCGTGTGGCCATCGCCCGCTGCCTGACACTGAACCCCGAGGTGCTGGTGCTGGATGAAGCGGTGAGCGCGCTGGACGTGAGCGTGCAGGCGCAGGTGCTGAACCTGCTGCGCGACCTGCAGGACGAGCTGGGCCTGGCCTATGTGTTCATCAGCCACGACCTGGCGGTGGTGCGCTTCATCAGCGACGAAGTGCTGGTGATGAAAGATGGCGAGGTGGTGGAACAGGCCAGCGCCGCGCAGATCCTGGCCGCGCCGCAGCAGGATTACACAAGGCGGCTGCTGGGCGCGGTGCCACGCGGTTGGGTGCAGGGAGCCGCTTGACATGACGGTATTACCGCCGGTAATATTTTGGCCATGCCACCTCACCGAAAGGGCCGCAATGACTGTCACCGTCAAGTTCCCGGCCGATCTGGAAGCCGGCTTGCGTGCGTACGCCACATCGACCGGCGTGGCCACCAGCGTGGTCATCCGCGAGGCAGTGGCGCAGTACCTGGTGCAGGCCCGGCCGGTGCTGCCATCAGCCGCAGCGCTGGGCGCTGATCTGTTCGGCCGCTACAGCGGCCCGGCCGACTTGGCCAGCCAGCGCCATGCTGCATCTGCGCAGGTGTGGGCCGACAAGCAGGCGCGGCACGCCGCTGCTGCACCCGTCACGCCAGCGCCTGCTGCCCCGGCCCACCGCCGTGCCCGCTGAGCGCGGAGGCGCGCCGCCGCCTGCGCCCTTGCCGCTGCAACCCCAGGTGCTGGTCGACAGCGGCCCGCTGCTGGCGCTGTTCAACGCCGCTGACCACTGGCACGCCCCGGTGCGCCAATGGCTGCAGGCCAACCCGGGCACGCGCCTGGTCAGCACCTGGCCGGTGCTCACCGAGGTGTGCGCGCTGCTGGCCCGGCGCATCCACAACCAGGCCGCGCTCGATTTCTTGCGCTGGGTGCAGCGCGGCGCGGTCGAGATCGACCAGCCCGAGGCCGGCAGCATCGCCCGCGTGCTGCAGATCAGCGAGCGCTTCGCCAGCCTGCCGTTCGATCTGGCCGACGCCTCGGTGGCCGAGGCCGCCGCACGCCGGCGCATCCGGCAGGTGCTGAGCGTGGATGCCGATTTCGACGTCTACCGCGACAAGGCCGGGAAAGCACTGGTGAACGCGCTGCGGCATTGAGCTTGGGCCGGTGCACACTGCGCCGGCTGCATGCAAGACCCCCCTGGCAAGACACACCAAGACGGAGACACCACCCATGCCTTTCACCCGCCGCCGCGCTGCCCGCATGGCCCTGGCCCTGCTGCTGGCCGCCCCCGGTTTCGCCTTCGCCCAGGCCGCCTGGCCCAACAAGCCGGTGCGCCTGGTCGTGCCCTTTGCTGCCGGCGGCACCACCGACATCATGGCCAGGGCGATGGCGCCCGAGCTTTCCAAGGCCCTGGGGCAACCCTTCGTGGTCGACAACAAGCCCGGCGCCGGCGGCAACACAGCGTCGGCTGACGTGGCCAAGTCAGCGCCCGACGGTTACACCATGCTGATGGGTACCGTGGGCACGCACGCCATCAACGCTGCGCTCTACCCCAAGCTTCCCTTTGACCCGGTGAAGGACTTCACCCCCATCACCCTGGTGGCCGGCGTGCCCAACGTGCTGGTGCTCAACGCCGCCTTCGCGCAGAAGCACGGCATCAACAACGTGGCCGACTTCATCCGTGCCGCCAAGGCAAACCCGGGCAAGTTCAACATGGCCAGCTCAGGCAACGGCACCTCCATCCACCTGTCGGGTGAGCTGTTCAAGAGCATGACCGGCACCTTCATGGTCCATTTTCCGTACCGCGGCTCGGGCCCGGCGCTGATCGACCTGATCGGCGGCAACATGGACCTGATGTTCGACAACCTGCCCTCGGCGCTGCCGCACATCCGCTCGGGCAGACTCAAGGCGCTGGCGGTCACCAGCGCGCGGCGCTCGGACGTCCTGCCCGATCTGCCCACCATCGAGGAAGCCGGCGGCCCCACGCTCAAGGGCTTTGAGGCCAGCAGCTGGTTCGGCCTGCTGGTGCCGGCCGGCACACCGGCCGATGTGGTGAGCAGGTTGCAGCAGGAGTCGGCCAAGGCCCTGGCCAGCCCGGCCCTGAAGGAGCGGCTGCTGGCCCAGGGCGCCATCCCCAGCGGCATGTCCAGTGCCGACTTCGGCCGATTCATCGCGGCCGAGACGGCCAAGTGGGCCCAGGTGGTGAAAGTGGCCAACGCCAAGGTGGATTGAGCGCACCTTCTGTAACTTTTGGCAACAGGGGCGCAAGTTCGGCGCTGTTCTGCCGATCACAGCGACACGGCCGGCTGCATCATGCAGCGAGGCCGTGTCTGAAACCGGAGGCCGCCATGGCATCAGCCACTTCGATCTTGCCCCGTCCCACCCCGGCCGTGCCGCTGCGGCCGGCCGATCTGCCTGCGCCGGTGCTGCGCCACGGCAGCCCGCCGGCGCAGCGCGCGCTGCCGTTGCGGCGCATGGCCTGACCGCCGGCGCCGGCGGCGGCCCGATCTAGAACGGGATGTCGTCGTCCATGTCGTCGAAGCCGGTGCTCGACTTCGCGGCCGGCGCGCGCGGCGCAGCGGCCGGTGCCCGCGCCGGTGGCGCGCTGCGGCGCGGTGCAGCCGCGCCCGCGCTGTCGTCGCCGTAATCTTCGCCACCGCCGGCCAGGCTGGCACGGCCCGCGCCACCGCCGCCGCCACCGCCGCCACCCATGCCGCCTTCGTCACGGCCGCCAAGCATCGTCATCTCCTGCGCGACGATCTCGGTGGTGTACCTCTCCACGCCGTCCTTGTCGGTCCACTTGCGTGTCTTCAGGCGGCCCTCCACATAGACCGACTTGCCCTTCTTCAGATATTCGCCGGCAATCTCGGCCAGGCGGTCGAAGAACACCACGCGGTGCCATTCGGTTTCTTCCTGCCGCTCACCGCTGTCCTTGTTCTTCCAGTTGCGGCTGGTGGCAATGGCCACCGTGCACATCGCACTGCCGCTCGGCATGTACCGCACTTCCGGGTCACGCCCCAGGTTGCCGATGAGTGTGACTTTATTGACCGATGCCATGGCGGGCTCCTGAAGGGCGGTGGGCGGGGTTGGACTGAAGGCGAACGATTGTCGCGCCTGCATCGATTATGGCCAGCACCGCGCGCGGCGCACCGGCTCCGAGGTGGGATGCAGGGCCCCCAGGCGGGGGAGCGGCGGCCGGCAGACCGGCCTGCATCGTTACCATGCCGGCTCCATGCCCAGCACCCGCAACGCGCCCGCCACCTCCATCCAGCCACTGGACATCCTGCAGCAGGTGTTCGGCTATGGCGCATTCCGCGGCCAGCAGCAGGCGGTGGTGGCGCATGTCACTGGCGGGGGCGACGCCCTGGTGCTGATGCCCACCGGCGGTGGCAAGAGCCTGTGCTACCAAGTGCCGGCCATCGCCCGCCACCGCGCCGGGCAGGGCGTGACGCTGGTGGTCAGCCCGCTGATCGCGCTGATGCACGACCAGGTCGGCGCGCTCGACGAGGCCGGCGTGAAGTCGGCGTTCCTCAACAGCACGCTCGAAGGCGACGAGGCCCGCCGTGTCGAGCGCGACCTGATGGCCGGCACGCTGGTGCTGCTGTACGCCGCGCCCGAGCGCATCCTCACGCCGCGCTTCCTGGCGATGCTGGATTCGCTGCACGAGCGCGGGCTGCTGAGCCTGATCGCCATCGACGAGGCGCACTGCGTCAGCCAGTGGGGGCATGACTTCCGCGAGGAATACCTGGGCCTGTCGCAGCTGCATGAGCGCTACCCGGCCGTGCCGCGCATTGCGCTCACCGCCACCGCCGACGCCCACACCCGCGCCGACATCGTCGAGCGCCTGGCGCTGGGGTCGGCCGAGCTGTTCGTCGCCAGCTTCGACCGGCCCAACATCCGCTACACCATCGTCGAGAAGGACGAGCCGAAGCGGCAGCTGCTGCGCTTCTTGCGCGACGAGCACGAAGACGCGCATGGCCATGACAGCGGCATCGTCTATTGCCAAAGCCGCAAGAAGGTCGAGGACACGGCGGCTTGGCTGACCGGCGAAGGCTTCACCGCGCTGCCGTACCACGCCGGTCTCGACGCCGAGGTGCGGCGCCGCCACCAGGACCGCTTCCTGCGCGAAGAAGGCATCGTGATGGTGGCCACGATCGCTTTCGGCATGGGCATCGACAAGCCCGATGTGCGCTTCGTGGCCCACCTCGACCTGCCCAAGAACATCGAGAGC
>JBBRVT010000250.1:0-6973 GCA_038246615.1 Burkholderiales bacterium | reverse complement strand
GTGCGTGATCAGCAGCAGGCCCATGCCCTGCTCGCGCTGCAGGTCGCGCAGCAGGTCGAGGATCTGCTTCTGGATGGTGACATCCAGCGCGGTGGTGGGCTCGTCGGCCACCAGGTAGTCGGGCTCGGCGGCCAGCGTCATCGCGATCATCACGCGCTGCTTCTGGCCACCGCTCATGCGGAAGGGGTAGTCGTCGAAGCGGCGCTCTGGTTCCGGTATGCCCACGCGGCGCAACCAGTCGATGGCCTTGGCGCGGGCCGCCGCGCCGCGCAGGGCGGTGTGCGTCTCGATGGTCTCGCGCAGTTGCTGGCCCACGGTCAGCACCGGGTTCAGGCTGGTGCCTGGCTCCTGGAAGATCATGCCGATGCGCCCGCCGCGCACTGCGCGCATCGCCGCTTCGGGCATGCCCAGCAGGTCGTCACCGTCCAGCGTGATGTCGCCGCCGGTCACCGTGCCGCTGTCGGGCAGCAGGCGCATCAGGGCCAACGCCGTCATGCTCTTGCCGCAGCCCGATTCACCCACCAGGGCGAAGGTCTCGCCGCGCTGGATGGACAGGGCCAGGCCGTCGATGGCGCGCACGATGCCGGCTTCGGCATCCAGTTCCACCTGCAGTTGGTCGATGGACAGCATGTGCTTCCGTCAAACAGACCGCAACAGCGGAAGCAGGCGCACGCGCGCGCGCTGCAGATCCAGCGTGACCAATGCACCACGCTGCAAGGCGTCGGCATGGGTGGCCAGGCAGGCCAGCACCTGCGCGCCAACCGCGCCAAAGTGCAGGCTTCCTGTCCGCAGTTGCAGCACGCTTGGCGAATCTCCAGCGGTGGCCGCCAAGATGTCCCCGAAGTCCAGGTCGTGCGTCAACACCACCAAACCATGCAGTCGCGCATGGGCAAGGATGGTGGTGTCGGAAGCTGTCATGTCGCCAACGTCCCGCCAATGCACTGCGTCGTGGCCCGCGGTGCGGAGCACCGGCACCCAGGCCGGCGGGATGTTCATATCCAACAGCAGGTTCATGCACTGGCCCAGGGCATGTCTTGCTCTTCCAACCGCCACGCGGCATAGCGCAGTGCCTGCAGCACATCGTCACGTTCCAGGTAAGGATAGGCCAGCAGTACTTCGTCAATGGACTGCCCGCTGCCGATCTGCGCCACCACCATGCCCACGGTCACTCGCATGGCCCGGATGCAGGCACGCCCGCCCATCTGGTCGGGGCTGAATGTGATGCGGTCAAGTCCTTGCATGGTGTTGGCTCCAAGGTTGGCAGAGTGGGTTCACGGCGGGAGTTTGGCATCAGCCGCCGGCCGGCGCAGCGCCAGGCGCGGCCGCATGGCCCGAGACCGCGGGTCGAACGCATCGCGCACGCCGTCGGCAAACAGGTTGGCGGCCAGCACCAGGGCCACCATGAAGGCGAAGGCGGCGGCAAAGCTCCACCACACCACCGGGTCGCGGCTCATCTCGCTGCGGGCCAGGTTGATCATGCCGCCGAAGCTGCTGGTGCTGGGGTCGACGCCCACGCCGACGTAGGTGAGCACGGCCTCGTAGAGGATCAGGTCGGAGAAGTTCAGCACCGTGGTGATCAGCACCAGGTGCATCACATTGGGCAGGATGTGGCGGGCCATGATGCGCAGCGGCGGCACGCCGAAGGCGGTGGCGGCCTGCACGAATTCCAGCTCGCGCAGCTTCAGCGTCTCGGCGCGCACCAGGCGGCACAGCGTGGCCCAGCCGGTCACGCCCAGGATCACGCAGAGCAGGAAGACCTTCAGGTCGGCACGCTCGGCGCCGGTCTCGAACCACTCGGGGTTCTTGTCGAGCGCCACCTGCACCATCAGCACGCAGGCGGCGATCAGCAGCACATTGGGCACGCTCGACAGCGTGGTGTAGAGGTACTGCACCACCTCGTCCACCCAGCCGCGGTACCAGCCCGCCAGGATGCCCAGCACCACTGCGATGGGCAGCGTGGCCAGGGTGCTGAGCATGCCGATGACGAAGGCGGTGCGGATGCTCTTGAGCGTCTGCACCAGCACGTCGTTGCCGGTGCGGTCGGTGCCGAAGACATGGTAGTGGCCCATCAGCGCCACCACCGCGCCGCCGACCATGCACAGCACGCCGGCGGTGAGCAGCAGGGCGCGCACCGGGTAGCCGGTGCGGTCGGCGGCAATGGCGCGCCAGGCCGCGCCCACGCCGCCATGCGTGCCGCGCAGCAGCAGCGCAGCGCCCAGGCTGGCCAGCAGCGCCACGCCCAGCCCCAGCAGGGCACCGGTGCTGCCGCGCTGCCACAGGTCGGTCTGCCATTGGGTGGCGGGGTCGCTGAGGTGCGCGCCGCCGTGGGTCAGCCGAGGCAGTTCACGCACAGTCTGCCCATCGCGGGTGACGGTCTGCTTGGTGATGGCCAGGTAGGCCAGCGGCGCCGAGTAGGTGGTCTCGCGCATCGCGATCGGCCGGGCCAGCAC
This sequence comes from Burkholderiales bacterium, assembly GCA_038246615.1. GTDB lineage: Bacteria > Pseudomonadota > Gammaproteobacteria > Burkholderiales > Burkholderiaceae_C > Pseudaquabacterium. Next base: position 4,523 of record JBBRVT010000250.1, on the reverse strand, counting down.
CAGGTCGAGCAGGCTTTCGGTGCGGGTGTCGTAGAACACCCGGGTGCTGTCCTGCCCGGGCGCGGCTGGCAACACACGGCGGAAGTGCACGCTGTCGAGCAGCGTGACGACCACGAACAGCAGCAGGACCAGGGCCGAGCACATCGCCGGCGCGTCGCGCAACACCCGGCGCCAGGTGGCGCGCAGGTTGTCGTGCCGCGCCACGCGCACGCCGTAGCCGGCGATGGCGGCAAACATCACCCACAGCGCCATGTCGGTCCAGAGGATGACGAACTTGAAACCCATCTGGATCCCCGGATCAGGACAGCCGCACCCGGGGATCGACCCAGGTGTAGGCAATGTCGATCAGCACGTTGCTGGCGATGTACAGCGCCGCCCCCAGGAACACCATGGTGCGCACGATGGCGAAGTCCTGGCCTGATATGGCCTCGATGACGAAGGCGCCCAGGCCGGGGATGCCGAAGAAGCTCTCGAACACCAGGCTGCCCATGAACACATACGGCAGGTAGGCCCCGGCACTGGTGATGATCGGGATCAGCGCGTTCTTCAGCACATGGCGGAACAGCACCACCGATTCACTCAGCCCCTTCGCGCGCGCGGTGCGCACGTAGTCGCGGCCGATCTCTTCCAGGAACATCGCCCGGTACAGCCGGGCCTCGCCGCCCAGCCGCGCCAGCAGGCTCAGGAACACCGGCAAGATGAGGAAGCGCACCGCGTCCAGCCCTTCGGCAAAGCCCGAGATCGGCACCAGCCGCAGCACCCGCGAGAAGAAGAACTGGCCGACGATGATGTAGAACAGGCTGGAGATCGACAGCATCAGCACGCACAGCACGACGCCCCAGAAGTCGATGCGGCTGTGGCGGAAGTACACCAGCATCAACGAGAAGCTGATGCTGACGATCAGCTGCAGGATGAACACCGGCAGCGCCAGCTGCAGGCTCACGCCCATGCGGGTGGCCACCTCGTGGCCGATGTCGGTGGAGCGGGCCGAATCACTGCGGCCGAAGTCCAGCAGCATCAGCGAGACGCTGCGCTCCCACAGCACGGTGCGGGTGATCTTCTCGCTGCCCTGCGCCGCCGCGTTGTAGTACAGCGGCTTGTCGTAGCCACGCTCGGCCTTCCACTTGTCGATCTGCTCCTGCGCGATGCGCTTGCCGCCGATGTTCAGCCGCGCCATGTCGTCGGGCGTGTTGACGGTGAAGAACAGGAAGAAGGTGAGCAGGTTCACGCCGATCAGGATCAGCAGGCCGTAGCCCACGCGGCGCAGGATGTAGCGGAGCATCGTGTCGGTCTCGGGCGCGTCAGGCCGGCGTCATGCAGGCACGCGGCGCCGGGCCGTGGCGGTCTCGCGCTGGCGCATGCTGCGGCGCGCGGCCCACAGCAGGGCCAGCACGGCCAGCGCCACCAGCCCCAGCGGCCAGCGCACCGGCGCGTTCCATTCCGCCTGCCTGGCGGCGCGCAGCTTGGCATCGACCCGGTAGTACTTGGCCATGTCGCGGATCAGGATGCTGGGCTTGCCGTTGTATACCCACTGCTGGAAGGCCAGGCCGCCGAACGGAAAGTAGCCGAAGGCCCAGGGCGCGTCGTGCTGCAGGATGGCCACCATGCGGTCGAGCGCGGCCTGCTTGGCCGGGCCGTCGTCGAGCATCTGCACCTGGCGGTGCAGCGCGTCGTATTCGGCGTTCTGGTAGTTGGCGATGTTCTCGCCATTGTTCTTGCTCTTGGAATTGGGCCCGAACAGCAGAAAGCTGAAGTTCTCGGCATCGGGGTAGTCTGCCAGCCAGCCGCTCCAGAAGATCTGGTGCTTGCCCTTGAGCGTCTTGTCCTGGTACTGGTTGAAGTCGGTGGCACGGATCTCCAGCTGGATGCCCAGCTTGGCGAACTGCTTGACCATCCAGTCGTTCTCGCTCTTGAACTCGGGCGTCACCGCGCGCTGGAAGTCGTAGTTCAGCACCAGCGGCTTGCCGGTCACCGCGTCGCGGCCGCCGGGGTAGCCTGCCTCGACCAGCAGCACCTTGGCCTCGTCCACCGACCGGCGCACCACCTTGCCATCCACCAGCTGGTGGGTGACCGGGTTGTGGAAGGTGCCCACGCCCTCGCGTGAACCGAACAGCCCCGGCGGAAACGGGCTGTGCCCGGCCACACCGCCCTTGTGCTTGAAGATGCGGCCGTAGCCTTCTTCATAGTCGATCACGATCGACAGCGCCTGGCGCAGCTTGCGGTTCTTCTCGCCTTGTTCGGGCGTGGCGCCCGCGCCCACCACCGGGTCGAGCATGTTGAAGCCCAGGTACCAGTTGCTGATGTCGGTGGTCAGCGGAAACTGGAAGCCGCGCGCCTTGAACAAGGCCGCCACAGTGTCGGAATCATCGGCGTCGTTGCGGAAGTCCACCCCCCACTCGGGCCGCTCGATCTCGGGCACGTCGAAGTAGCCCTGCTTGAACTTCTCCTTGCGCGCCACCTTCTCCTTCTCGATGGTGACGTAGAGCTTGTCGATGAAGGGCATGCGCTTGCCGCAGTCGTCGAGCAGGCCGGCCTCGCGGTCGCCGGGCATGCCGTCGCAGGGGTACAGGTCTTCTCGGTAGTTGGGGTTGCGCACCATCACATGGCGGCGGTCGCGCACGAACTCGGCCATCATGTAGGGGCCGGTGCCCACCGGCCACTGGTTCAGGCTCAGGCCGGCTTCGTTCATGCCGGGCTGGGCGTAGAAGGCGTCGGCCTCCCAGGGCAAGGGCGCGGTGAAGGCCAGCGCCATCCAGTAGTTCCACTGCGGATACTTTCCCTTCAACCGGATCCGCAACAGGTGCTTCTCGGGTGCGGTGGCGCCGGCCAGCGGCCAGCGGCGAAAGTCGAGAAAGGGCTTGTCGCGCAGGTCGTCGGGCAGGCCGGCCAGCAGCTTGGCGTCTTCCCGCTTGACCAGCGCGGCATAGTCCTTCAGGCCGATCACGTATTCGGCAAACACGGCGTACACCGGGGCCTCGATGCGGGTGGTGGCATGGCGCTTGAGCGCATAGACGAAGTCTTCGGCCACCACCTCACGCGTGCCCTGCTGGGCGAAGCTCCAGGGCGAGCGGCGTTGGCCCAGCTGCGCCTGGCTGAGCGGGTTGTCGCTGTGGTACAGGTACCGGCCCTGCGCATCCACCGCAAATGCCGGGTGCGGCTGGAAGCGCATGCCGGGGCGGATCGGCACGTCGTACACGCTCTCGGCGATCAGTTCGCCCGGGGCGTCGTCGGGCAGGCTCTGGCCGTTCTTGTCGAGGTAGCGGGGCTTGGCCACGGCGGCCGCCGACTTGGGCACCAGCTGGTAGGGCCGCTTCAGGTAGTGGTAACCGTAGGGCGGGTCATACGCCTGCATGGTGTAGGCCGACTCGGGGTTGGAGTAGGACGCGGTCGGGTCGAGGTAGCGCGGCGAGCGCTCGTCGAATGAATAGAACAGCGTGTTCTCCCGCTCCGCCCCCAGCGGGTAGGGGTTGTTGTTACAGCCGGCGGCCAGCAGGGCCGCGGCGCAGGCCAGCGCCAGGCCGGCGCGGCGCCACAGCAGGGTGCAGATCACAACGGTGCCGCGCATGCGGACAGCTCCTGGAGCAAATTGACGGCGGGGGCCTGGTCGGCCCCCGCAGACAGCCATGAACGACATCGCCTCGGCAGGGGCCTGCTTGTGGCCGACCCTTGCGAGGCGATGCGCGCATTCTAGGCGGCGCTCGTCGCGCAGGCCCCCGGGTTTCAGCCCATCGCCGTGGCCTCGGGGTGCCGGCTCGGCCGCCGCACCTGCGGCGCCTACCAGCCCAGCAGCACGTCGCGCCCTTGCACCACCAGTTGCACCCTGGCACCCACCGGCAGCGTCAGCTTGGTGGGCACATGGCCGAACGGCAGGCCGGTGAGGATGGGCGTGGCACACACGCTGCGCAGGTGGGTCACTGCTGCCTTCAAGGTGTAGCCGCGGTCCAGCGGGCTCTTGCGCCAGCCGCTGAAGTCGCCCAGCAGAACCGCCTTCTGCCGGGCCAGCACGCCGGCCTGGTGCAGTTGCAGCAGCGCCCGCTCCACCCGGTACGGGTGCTCGTTGATGTCTTCCAGGAACAGCACGCCGCCGTTCACCCGGGGCCAGTGCGGCGTGCCCAGCAGGCTCAGCACCATCGCCAGGTTGCCGCCCCAGAGCCGGCCTTTGGCATCCAGCCCGTCGAAGCCGGTCTCGGTGCGGAAGCCGACCGCCTCCAGTTCGCCCGACATCGCCTCGGTGAAGCAGCCGACGGTGACCTCGTCGGTGCCGCCGGCGTCGTCGGTGCGGCCGAAGTCGTCGCAGGCCATCGGCCCTTGCCAGCTGGTGGCGCCGGTGTGCGCCAGCAGGCCCAGCTGCAGCGCGGTGAGGTCGCTGTGGCCCACCCAGCGCGTGCCCTGTGCGACCGACTTGGCCAGCAGCGGCCAGTCGATGCGGTCGAGCAGCCGGGTGATGCCGTAGCCACCGCGGCAGGCCATGGCCACCGATGGCGCTGCCTCGGCCACGCGGTGGATGGCGGCCAGGCGTGCGT
>JBBRVT010000249.1:0-6988 GCA_038246615.1 Burkholderiales bacterium | reverse complement strand
CTCGTCGCAGCACCGCGATCTCGGCTCGCGCGGTCGAGACGCCTGCGGACCGCAATACCGGAGACAGCGATGAATCTCGCCGAAAGCTTCCGTGACAAGACCTTCGTTGTCGACGATCCCGACGCACGCATCCGCCGGGATGACGACTTGATGCAGTTTGCGACCGACACACAGGGGCGCTTTCGGACCGTGCCCAAGGGCACCCAGGTCAAGCTCGTCGAGGTCAGGATCACCGAGACCGGGAGCCGCAGCAGCATCGTCTTCGGACGCGTGACATCGGTCGACGCCACCCGGGTCTTCGGTTGGACATCGACACGCAATCTCGCGGGCAAGCTCATGAACGAGACGATCGGCATCGTGCAGCCCGAGCCGGGTGCGGGCCGCTTCGGGCCGAATGCCGCCTGGTCGAACGGCGCTTACCTGGGGCAACTCGACCTCGTCGCGATCGTCGACTCGAAACTCGAGATTGAACGCCTGGCACTGAAGACCATCGAGCCCTACGCAGCGCTGGTGGCCGAAGCGTCGAAGAGCGGCATCCTGGTGACGCTGAACAGCGGCTTCAGGTCGTACCCGGAGCAGAAGAATCTGCACGACGGCTTCGTCCGCGGCTTGCCTGGCTTCAACACCGCAGCCAGGCCCGGTTTCTCCAAGCACCAGAATGGCATCGCTTTCGACATCTCCGTTCCCGGCGGGGACGGCAATCCGACCTATGAATGGCTGAAGCGTCATGCCACGGCGTTCGGGTTCGTCCGCACCGTCAGCAAGGAGCCCTGGCACTGGGAGTTCGACCAGCCCAAGGCCCAGGTCGCCCTGGCGGCCGGCACCTTCAAGACAGCTGCCGTGATGGCCTGAGAGCCTGAGAGTCTTTCGTTCACGCCCGCCCATCACGCCAAAGTGCCCCCGCTCGTCGTTGCAAATGCTCTCCATAGCCCGGGCTATGGCTGCGCTTTGCGCCTAGATCGGGTGCCCTTTGACGCGCTGCTCGGGCGCGCCCGAAAAACTCTCAGGCTCTGAGGCGGCCGCCCGGACTTGGCGGGTGGCTCGGGCTACGGCGGCAGGTAACGCTGCGCCTGCATTGCCTGCAGGTGCTGCAGGATGCATTCCTCGGTGTCGATGCAGCTGGCAAAACCCGCCTGCCGCAGCTTGATGGTGGAGACCAGCGGTGGCACCGCAAACGGCCGCTGCGATGCGAAGGTGGCATCGGCGTACTGCCAGGACAGGCCCACCAGCGCGTCCAGGTCGGCCACCCGCAAGCCGTCGCGCTCGGCAATCTGCCGCCACAGCGCCGCCTGCGGCGGCATGCTCTGGGCCAGGCGCTGAGGCGCCGGCGCACCCAGCGGCATGCCGAAGTGGGCGGCCAGGCGCGGGAACAGCGTCTGCCACAGGATCACGTCGCCATTGGCGATGTTGAAGACCTCGCCATGGGCCTGTGGTGCGCCCCAGGCCCATTCGATCGCCTCGGCGATCAGGCGCGCGTCGGTGCATTCGGTCAGCAGCTGCGGATGGCCGGGGTCGCACAGCGGCAAGCCTTGTTCACGGCACAGCACCGCGTGGGCGCCCAGCGCGGCCACCGGGTTCATCGCGCTGCCCACGGCCAGGCCCAGCACGATCTGCGGGCGGAAGATGGTCCAGGCAAAGCCGGCGCTTGCGGCCCGATCGGCCACCAGATCCTGCTGGTCGAAGTAGAAGTTGACATGGTCGCGCAGCGCGTCCTGCTCACGCGCGGGCACCCGCATGGCGCGTCCGGTGTGCACGCCATAGGCCTTGGTGCCCTGCAGCAGCGTGATGTGCTGCAGCTGGCCACCACCCGGGCCGTCCAGCGCATCCAGCGTATGGGCCAGCATGCGGGTGTTCAGCGCCATGTTGTCGGCACTGCGCCAGCCCTGCACCAGGTTGGGCTGCTCGTTCAACGCGGCGTAGACCACATGGGTCACGTCGAAGTGCGGGGCCAGCGCGGCACGCGCCGACTCGGCGTCGCGCAGGTCGGCGCGCAGCCAGAGGGCATCGGGCGCGAAGTCGGCCGCGCGCCGTGCCAGGCCCAGGGCCTGCAGATCGCTGCGGCCGGCAAAGCGTTCCATCGCGGCCCGGCCGACCATGCCCAGCGCACCGACCACCAGCACCTTGCGCCGGGCCGTCATGCCACCACCCCGCGCTGCGCCAGGCCGTCGCTCGGCGCATCGTCCAGCCCCAGCAGGACTTGCAACACCGCACGTGTGCGTTGGCCCAGCGGCGCGCCGCCGCCTGCCGGGGCGGGGCCTGGTCTGCGGTCTGCCGCCATGGAGGGGTGCCTTGTCTGCGTCGGTGGGATCGCGGCATGCTACGTACCAGGTGGTATCGCCGCAATGGCGGCTTGCCCGCACCCGGCTGCGACGCTGTCGCTTGCAGCACAGCGTTGGCAGCGGCAGGCCCGGTGCAGCCCGCATTGACGCTGCAACATACCGGGTGGTACTGTGCCGGTCGGCAAGGTGCAGCGGCACCGAGAGCACCCACAACCGGAGACACCCGATGAAGCTGATTCGTACCTTGGTGGCGGCCTGCACGCTGGGCCTGTCGCTGGCGGCTGCCGCGCAGGGCACGGTGAAGGTCGGCGTGATCCTGCCGCTGTCGGGTGGCGCCGGGCCACAGGGCCAGCATGTCACCAACGCCATCAACGTGATGGCCACCATGATCAATGAAGCCGGCGGCGTGCTCGGCCGCAAGATCGAGATCGTCTCGCGTGACGATGAATCCACGCCTGCGGTAGGTGTGTCACGCGCCACCGAGCTGGCTGCGGCCGGTGTGGCGGTGGTGATCGAAGGCTGGAACAGCCCCGTCACCCTGGCCATGCAGCCGGTGCTGGCGCGTGCCGGCATCCTGGACATCACCGCCATCTCCAAGGCCGACGTCATCCTGTCGGGCGAGGCCAACCCGATGGCGGTGCGGCTGAACAGCTCCAACTCGCAAGATGGTGCGGTGATCGCCAACTACATCGTCAACATCGCCAAGGCGAGGCGCATTGCCTTCCTGACCCAGAACGACGCCTACGGCAACGGTGCCCAGGCCTCGATCGAGAACGAGCTCAAGCGCATGAACTGGGCCTACGAGAAAGTGGCCGAGGAGAAGTTTCCATTTGCGCAGGCCGATTTCCGCGTGGCCATGACCAACGTGGTGGCGGCCAAGCCCGATGTCACCCTGGCCATCAACGCGAATGAAGGCCTGGGCATGCCGGCCACCATTCGCCAGGCGCGGCAATCCCGCCTGCCGGGCAAGTTCGTCGCGGCGGTGGGCACGGTGGCGCCCAGCGTGATCGAGGTGGCGGGTGATGCCGCCAACGGCCTGGTCGGCGCCGACATCTACTTCCCGGCGGTGGAGCCATTTGCATCCAACCCGGCCAACCAGAAGTTCGTGGCCAAGAGCCAGGAGATGTTCAAGTACACGCCCGACAAGTTCATGGCCCTGGGCGCCACCGCGCTGCAGGTGTGGGCCATGGCCGCCAACGAGCTGAAGACGCTGGACCGCGCCGCCATCGCCAAGCGCATCCGCGGCGGCAGCTTCAAGGGCACGGTGATGGGCGACATCACCTTCGAGCCCAACGGCCAGCTCGGCTCACGCCACTACCTGTTCACGGTGCAGGGCGGCAAGATCGTGGTCCAGCCTTGACGCTGGCAGCAGCGCCCGCCTTGCGGGTGAACGGCCTGGGTGTGCGCTACGGTGCCCTGGTGGCGCTGGACGACGTGAGCTGGGCCGTGTACCCCGGTGAGCTGCTCGGCATCATCGGCCCCAACGGCGCCGGCAAGAGCACCTGCTACGAGGCCACCACCGCGCTGGTGGCACGCCAGGGCAGCGTGCACCTGGCCGGGCGCGACGTGAGCGCGGTGCCGGCCCACGGCCTGGCCGCCCTGGGCGTGAAGCGCGCCTTCCAGCAGAACGCGTTCTTCGAAGACCTGAGCGTGCTGGACAACCTGGTGGCGGTGCTCGGCGCGCGCGCCCATGCCGGCCTGCTGGGCAGCGTGCTGCGGCCGCTGGCCGCCGCGCGCCGCCGCCGCGCTGCCCAGGCCTTTGCCGAGCAGCAGCTGCTGCGCTTCGGCATCCCGGCGGCCTACCACGGCATGCGGCCCAAGGAGACGCCCTACGGCGTGCAGCGCATGCTGTCGATCGCGCTGGCCTTTGGCGACGGTGCCAAGGTGCTGCTGCTCGACGAGCCTGCCGCCGGCCTGGGCGGCGACGACATGGAGCGTCTGGTGCAACTGTTGCAGAGCCTGAAGCGTGACGGCGTGGCCCTGGTCGTCATCGAGCACCACATGGACCTGATCATGGCGGTGGCCGACCGCATCTGCGTGCTCGACCTGGGCCGCCGGCTGGCTTACGGCACGCCGGCCCAGGTGCGGCAAGACCCGCTGGTGCTGGAAGCCTATCTGGGCAAGCCAGCATGACGGTCGCTGCGACGCCAGATGTTGGCGGGCCGAGCGCCGGGCCGCTCCCAAGCCGGCCCGCGATCCCCTTGGGAGATCGGCTGACGTACTCGTCGCACGAGGGGCCAATCCTCCGCGTGCGGCAACTGCAGGCCAGCTACGCCGGCAACCTGGCGCTGGACCTGACCGCGCTGGACCTGGCCGCGGGCGAGGTGGTGGGCGTGGTCGGCGCCAACGGCGCGGGCAAGTCCACCCTGGTGAATGCCTTGCTGGGCTGGTCACGCGGGGCGCCGCGGCTGGCCGGCCAGGTGGAACTGGGCGGTGTGCGCATCGACGCCTGGCCCACCCACCAGCGGGTGCGCGCCGGCCTGCTGCTTGTGCCCGAGGGCAAGCTGGTGTTCGCCCAGATGAATGTGGAAGAAAACCTGTCGCGCAGCCAGGAGCCGCCCACCGAGCCGAGCCGCCGCCTCTACAGCCGCGACGAGGTGTACGAGCTCTTCCCCCGGCTGAAGGAGCGCCGCCAGCACCTGGGCGCACAGTTGTCGGGCGGTGAACGGCAGATGCTGGGCATCGGCCGCGCGCTGATGATGGGCCCGAAGGCCCTGCTGCTGGACGAGCCCTCCATCGGCCTGGCGCCCAAGCTGGTCGACCAGGTGCTGCAGACCCTGCGCACCCTGGCCCACGCCGGCCTGGCCATCCTGCTGGTCGAGCAGAACGTGCGCGCCGCGATGGCGGTGGTCGACCGCCTGGTGCTGATCGAACGCGGCCGCATGGTGCTGGAAGGCCCGGCCCAGGCCGTGGGCCATGACCCGCGCATCGCCGAGGCCTATCTGGGTGCGTCCGCCCCGGACAGCGCAAGGCATGCGGGCGGGCCGGGGGACCGGCCGACGTACCCGTCGAACGAGGGGGCGACATGAACCTGATGCAACAAGTGCTCAACGGCCTGGTGATGGGCCACGCCTATGCCCTGGTGGCCATCGGCTGGACCCTGCTGCTGGGCGTGGCCCGGCTGGTCAACTTCGGCCATGGCCAGATGTACATGCTGGGCGCCTTCGTCACCTGGTGGGCGGTGGTCAAGGCCGGCGTGCCCTATGCCCTGGCCCTGCCGATCGCGATGGCCTGCGGCGCGCTGCTGGGCGTGCTGATGCAGCGGGTGATGCTGCGCGCCACCTTCGAGCAGAACCTGGTGTCGATCATGATCATGACGCTGGGCTTCGGCTATGTGATCCACGGTGCTGCGGCGCTGGTGTTCGGCTCCACCGGGCAGATCCTGGACACCGCGCTGTCGCGCCACGAGATCACCCTGGGCGAGCTGTGGCTCACCGGGCAGGACCTCGCCATCGTGGTCGCCACCATCCTGGTGTTCATCGGCCTGCGCTGGCTGCTGGACGGCACCCGCGTGGGCCGCCTGGTGCGCATGGTGGCCGAAGACCCGAAGCTGGCCCAGCTCAGCGGCGTCAACGTGCGCCGGGTGTATTACGGCGTGTTCGCCTTCGAGGGCGCGGCGGTGGCATTCGCCGCCGGCATGGTGGCGCCGCGCACACCTATCCTCACCTCGATGGGCTTCGACGAGGTGATCATGACCTTCGTGGTGGTGGTGTTTGGCGGTATCGGCAGCGTCAAGGGCAGCTATGTGGCCGGCGTGGCACTGGGGCTGTTCACCGCGCTGTTCGGCGCCCTGGTCTCGCCGGCCTACACCACGGCGGCCGCCTTCCTGGCGTTGATCGCGTTGCTGGTGCTGCGCCCCGGCGGGCTGGCTGCCGGCGCCGCCGGCGGGGTGCACTGATGGCGCGCACAGCCTGGTCGCGCTGGGCGCTGCTGCCCACCGCGGTGGCGGTGTACCTGGCGCCGCAGCTGGCCGGCGGCAGCGGCGCGGCCTACAGCGCGGCGGTGCTGATCGCCATCTTCGCGGTGATGGCCTACGGGCTGGACATCATCGTCTCCGACCTGGGCGAGGTGAGCCTGGCCCACACCGTGTTCTTTGCCGCCGGCAGCTACACCACCGCCTTGCTGGCCACCCGCGCCGGCGTCGGCAGCTGGGCCACGCTGGCCGGGTCGATCGCCGTGGCGCTGCTGCTGGCAGGCGTGATCGGCCTGGTGACCTTGCGGCTGCGCGAGTTCGTGTTCTCGCTGGTGACCTATGCGGTGGCGGTGGTGGCCATCACCGTGGCCTCCAACTGGCAGTTCATGGGCGGCTCGGACGGCGTGCGCGGCATCCCGCTGCTGGACCTGTCGCTGCCCGGCATCCCGCTGACGGCGCAGGACGACCGCACGCTGTGGCCCTATGCCTTCGGCCTGCTGGTGGCCGCGCTGTACCTGGTCGACCGCTTCCGCCATTCCGCCCTGGGCGCGGCGGCGGTGATGAGCCACCTCAACCCCAGGTTGGCGACCATGAGCGGCGTCGATCTGGCGCGTGTGCGGCTGCAGGTCTTTTTGCTGTCGGCGCCCATCAGCGCCGCCGCCGGCTGGCTCTATGCCTACCAGCGGGCTTATGTCAGCGCCGACCTGCTGGAGAGCTATTTCTTGATCTTGATGCTCACAGCCGTGGTGCTGGTGGGCCGACGCCAGCTGCTGGGCCCGCTGGCCGCGACCGCCCT
>JBBRVT010000248.1:0-7007 GCA_038246615.1 Burkholderiales bacterium | reverse complement strand
GCCCGCTCATCACGCCAAAGTGCCCCCGCTCGTCGTTGCAAATGCTCGCCATAGCCCGGGCTATGGCTGCGCTTTGCGCCTAGATCGGGTGCCCTTTGACGCGCTGCTCGGGCACGCCCGAAAAACTCTCAGGCTCTGAGCGGATCGTTCATCGTCAGGCGGCAGGGTGGCGCCTCCGGGCTCTGAGCCAGCGTTCGACGTTCTGTCCCAAAGCAGGCGTTCGACGGTCTGAGCGATCGCGCCGAGCCGGGCGGGCGTGTTTTGCTCCGTGTCCCCCGCCGGCCTGCGGCCGGCTCCTCCTTTACCTGCGCAAAACACGCCCGCCCGACCCGACGCTCAGGCACCACCGAGGCACTCGGGACTCTGGCCTTCGGGCGCCTCCGGTGTGTCCGGGACGAGGACGGCGGGTAACTGGCTGACGCAGGTAAAGAAGGGAGGGCCGGAGGCCCGCAATGACACGCAGTCAGCCAGTCACCCGCCGTCCTCGGCCGCGCACCAGCCGTCCAACGTCGGCTTTCGACCAACGGCAAAGGCAGCCCAGCGCCCCGACCCGCCAAACCGGCAGCTGGTCAGAACTTGTTCGGCCCCATGTAGCCGAACAGGAACCCCGCCACCTTGCGCATCTGGATCTCCTCAGAGCCCTCGGTGATGCGGTAGCGGCGGTGGTGGCGGTAGATGTGCTCGAAGGGCTTGTGGCGGCTGTAACCGATGCCGCCATGCACCTGCATGGCCCGGTCGGCCGCCTCGCACACCAGGCGGTTGGCCCAGTAGTTGCACATCGAGACCTTGTCGCTCAGCTTCTTCTCCACCTCGGGGTGGGGCATCTGGTCCATCTCCCAGGCGGTCTTGCGGATCAGCAGGCGCAGCATCTCGCACTGCGTGGCCAGTTCCACCAGCGGGAACTGGATGCCCTGGTTGCGCGCCAGTTCCTCGCCGAAGGGCTTGCGCTGGCGCGCGTACTTCACGCTCTCGGCCACGCAGAAGGCCGCCGCTCCCAGGCTGCTGGCGGCCTGGCGGATGCGGTTCTCGTGCACGAAGCTCTGTGCCAGCGGCAGGCCGCGGCCCTCTTCGCCGAACATCGCCTCGGCCGGCACCCACACCTTGGTGAAGCTCACCCGCGGGTGGTCGGTGGGCATGTTGAAGGTCCAGAGGTACTCCTCGATCTTCACGCCCGGGCTGTCGCAGGGGGTCAGGAAGCAGGTGATGCCCTTGGCGTCACCCGCCTTGCCGCTGGTGCGGGCGAACAGCGCGCAGTGGGTGGCGGTGTGCATGCCGGTGGTCCACATCTTCTCGCCGTTGATCAGCCAACCTTCCACACCGTTGCGCACCTCGCGCACCGCCGTGGTTTCCATGTGGGTGGCGTCGCTGCCGTGGTTGGGCTCGGTCAGGCCGAAGGTGATGCGGGTCTTGAAGGCCAGCTGGCCGTTGATGAACTGGTCTTTCTGCGCCGGGCTGCCGAAGTCGCGCAGCATCACGATGATGGGGAAGTTGCCCACCACCGAATGCTCGTTCTGCAGGTCGTTGAACAGGCCCAGGCCCTTGCTGGCGAGGTGGTCGCGGATCACGCTCATCCACAGGTTGCCGATTTCCTGGCCGCCGAACTCCTTGGGCAGGCTCAGCCGGTAGAAGCCGGCCTTGTCGGCGATCTTCTTGCACTCTTGCAGCAGCGCCTCCCACTCGGGGCGCGGCAGGCCGTCGTTGTCGAAATCGGTGCGGGCCCACTCACGCCGGTGGTCGAAGAAGCGCTCGTTGTCGTCCCTGGCCTGCAGCGGCTTGATCTCCTGGTCGATGAAGCGGTCGAGCTTCTGGAGGAACTCGGTCAGCTCTGGGGGTAGGTTGAAGTCCATGGTGTCTCACTCCTGAGGGGTTTGAGGTGAATCAGCACGCTGTTGCAGCGCGCGGCGGTAGGGGGCATAGGCGGGCTGGTCGATGGCCAGCTTGTCCAGCGTGCTGGCCCACAGGTGGGCCCGCAGCGCAGCGTTCTGGTCGTCGATGGCGCCACTGCGGATGGCCAGGGCCAGCTCGGTCTCCAGCGCAGTGGCCGGGCCGGTGCTGTGCAGCAGGGCCTGCAGGCGTACGGCGGACTCGGCCTCGGCCGCCGGGCCCAGGCGCATCTCTCGCGCGGCCAGGTCCACCGCATTGGCGGCCACGCGGGCCTGAAAGGCGGCGCCTGGCGGCAGCTGCGGCAGCAGCACCTCGCGCAGCAGTTGCGCCACGGCGTCGAGCAGCGCGGGGCTGCGGGGATGGTCAAGCATGGTCAGCCTCAAGCATGGTCAGCCTCAAGCACAGGCGTCCTCCGAATCCAGCAGGCGCAGCAGGTCTATCTGATTCTCGGACACACGCCGGGCGATCATCGCGCGCTCCACCGTGGGGTCGCGCCCGCTCTCGAACCAGTCACGCATGCCGGCGCAGCCCAGGCCCCAGCGCAGGCTGCCGGCAGCCTGCCACCAGCGCACCCGCTCGGCATCCACCGGCTCGCCGGTGGCGGCTTGCCAGGCCGCAAACAGGTCGGCCCGCTGGCCCAGGCCGGCCACCGGCTGATCGATCTGGCCGAAACGCCACGGCGGCAGGCAGATCCAGGCCAGGTCTTCGGCCGGGTCGCCCAGGTGGGCGATCTCCCAGTCGAGCACGGCACGCAGGCCTTCCGGCCCGACGATCACATTGCCCAGACGGAAATCACCATGCACCAGACGCAGCGTGGCCGGCTCGGCAGGCAGGTGGCGCTGCAGCCAGCGCAGCGCCCACTCGAACACTGCGTCGGGCTGCGGCAGGGCCTCACACCGGCGCTGCAGGCTGACCAGGGTGGCTGCGGTGCTGCGCACCGGCAGCGCCGGCAGGCCTGCCAGCGGCTGGCGGTGCAGCGCGCCAGCGGCCGCGCCCAGTTGCCGCACCAACACGCCACGGGCGCTGGCGTAGGCCGCGTCACGCTGGATCTTGCGCGCGATGGTCTCGCCGGGGATGCGCGTCATGATGAAGCCGTCGCCCAACGCATCGGCCGGGCCCAAGGTGTGCAGCACCTCGGCCACCGGCACGCCGCTGCCGGCCAGGGCCTGTACCAGCGCGGCCTCCAGCGGCAGGCTCAGCGACTCATTGCCACGCAGGCCGCCCGGCGAGCGGCGCAGGATCATCGGGTGGTCGAGCCCGTCGCCCACGGCATCGAAGGCCCAGGTCTGCAGCGTGGCGCCGGCCGACAAGCGCTGCAGCCCGGTGACGCGCTGCGCTTGCGGAACCGCTTGCGGAAGCCCGCGCGGCAACAGCCGCGGCAGCAGTGCGTCCAGCCCGGCCTGAAGTTGAGCGGTGTCGCCGCTCATCGCGCCGGCCACCACGGCACTTGCGGCGGCATGTCGGTGGACACCTTGCCGGGGAAGGACGGCAGGCGCTTCTCCAGGAAGGCGGCCACGCCCTCGCGCACGTCGGGCCCGGCGCCCAGGTGCAGGTTGATCGGCGCGTCCACGCTCAGCACGCCCCAGGGCGTGGGCTCGGCGCTGAAGCGCCACAGCATCTGCCGGGTGATGGCGGTGGCCACCGGCGCGGTGTTGTCGGCGATCTCGCGGGCGATGGCCAGGGCGTGCGGCAGCAGTTCGTCAGGCGCCAGCGCCGGCTCGATCAGCCCGCCGCGCACCGCCTCGGCGGCGTCGAACACCCGCCCTGAATAGCACCAGCGCAGCGCCTGCGGCAGGCCGACGATACGCGGCAGGAACCAGGCACTCGCCGCCTCGGGCACCAGGCCGCGGCGGGTGAACACACAGCCGAAACGTGCTGTGCTGGCGCCCAGGCGGATGTCCATCGGCAGCGTCATCGTCAGCCCCACGCCCACTGCCGCACCGTTGATGGCGGCGATGCTGGGCTTGCGGCAATTGAAGATGGCCTCGATGAAGCCGCCGTTCTCGCGCGGCTGGGGTGTTCCATCTGCAGAGCCATCACCCAGGCCGTCGCCGAACAGCTTGGCCTGGTTGCCGAAACTGGCCGCGCCGTCGGAGATGTCGGCCCCGGCGCAGAAGGCCCGGCCGGCGCCGGTGACGATGACCACCCGCACCGCGTCGTCGGCATCGGCACGCTGGAAGGCGGCGGCCAGTTCACGCCCCATTTGCGCGGTGTAGGCGTTGAGCTTGTCGGGCCGGTTCAGCGTCAGCAGCAGCACGCCGGCGTCCAGCGTGGTGGTGATCTGCGTGGTGGTGATCTGCGGCGTTGCAGCGGCCTGTGTGGTGTCCATCGGCGCTCCTGTCTCATGGGGCGTCATTCGGCGGTGACTGCGCAGCATCATCGGGCGCGCGGGGCCGGCGTCGATGTCTCGTGAGCGACGCAAGCGCACGGCGGCCGCAAAGCACACTGGTTGCAGCCCAGCCCCCGAGGACACCCATGGACTTCGACTTCTCGCCCGACCAGCAACAGCTGAAGGAGCAGACCCGCCGTTACCTGGCCGACCACTGCAGCAGTCTGGCGGTGCGCGCCGTGCTGGACGGCCCGCAGAGCCACGACGCCGCGCTGTGGCAGGGCCTGGGCGCGCAAGGCTTCCTGGGTGCGGCCGTGCCCGAGCATCTGGGCGGCAGCGGCGCGGGCCACCTCGAGTTGTGCGTGATCGCCGAGGAACTGGGCCGTGCCGTGGCGCCGGTGCCGTTCTCGTCGTCGATCGGCCTGGCGGCCGAAATGCTGCTGCGCGCCGGCAGCAGCGCCCAGCAGCAGCGCTGGCTGCCCGGGCTGGCCAGCGGCGCGCTGATCGGCACCCTGGCGCTGGCCGAGCAGCCTGGCCGGGTGCAGCCCGGCCGCATCGCCAGCAGCGTGCAGCGTGGCCGGCTCAGCGGCACCAAGCGCCCGGTGGCCGATGGCGACATCGCCGACATCGCGATCGTGGCTACCCGCGACGGCGCTGGTGATGCGCTGTCACTGCACATCGTCGACCTGCACGCAGCCGGCGTGCAGCGCAGCCTGCTGCCCGGCATCGACCCCACCCGCAGCCAGGCCGAGATCGTCTTCAGCCAGGCCGAGGCCGAGCCGCTGGGCGCCGCCGGCGCCGGTGCCGCGCTGGTCAGCAGCGCGCTGGACCGCGCCGCAGTGCTGATGGCCTTCGAGCAGGTGGGCGGTGCCGACAAGGCGCTGCAGACCGCCTGCGATTACGCGCAGGAGCGCTTTGCCTTCGGCCGGCCAATCGGCAGCATGCAGGCCATCAAGCACATGCTGGCCGACATGTATGTGTCGGCCACGCTGGCGCGCAGCAATGCCTACTACGGCGCCTGGGCGCTGAGCACCGACGCCCCCGAGCTGGCCCAGGCCGCCGCCACTGCCCGGGTGAGCGCCACCCAGGCCTACCAGCACTGCGCGCGCAACAACATCCAGGTGCATGGCGGCATGGGCTTCACCTGGGCCTTCGATTGCCACCTGCACTACCGGCGCGCCAACGCGCTGGCGCTGGCGCTGGGCAGCCTCGGTGAATGGGAAGACCGGCTGGTGGGCCACCTGGTCGGCCAACGCAAGGCCGACCGCACAACCGACCGCACAACCGACCGCACAACCGACGGCACCACCCAGCGCGCAGCCTGAGCGACACAAGGACACCACATGAACTTCGACGACACCCAGCAGGAAGCCGCGTTCCGCGCCGAGGCGCGTGCCTGGATCCAGGCCAATGCACCGGTGCATCTGTTCGACCAGCTGAGCCTGGCCGGCTACGGCCAGCCGGCATTGCAGAGCGGCGACGTGCTGGCCGAGAGCAAGGCCTGGCAAACCAGAAAACGCAACGCCGGCTGGGCCTGCCTGCCATGGCCCAAGGAGTTCGGCGGCCGCGGTGCCAGCCCGATCGAGCGGGTGATCTGGCAGCAGGAGGAAGGCGTCTACGGCAAGCTGGCCGGCGTGTTCATGATCGGCCAGGGCATGATCGCGCCGACGCTGATGGCCTTTGCCGCCGAGCAGCACAAGCAGCACTATCTGCCGCCACTGGCCTCGGGCGAGCAGATCTGGTGCCAGCTGTTCTCCGAGCCGGTGGCTGGGTCCGACCTGGCGGGCCTGCGCACCAAGGCGGAGCAAGACGGCGACCACTGGGTGGTCAACGGCCAGAAGATCTGGACCAGTGGCGCGCACTACAGCGACTACGGGATGATCCTCACCCGCACCGACTCCAACGTGGCCAAGCACGACGGCCTGACGATGTTCTTCTTCGACATGAAGAGCCCGGGCGTGGAGGTGCGGCCGATCAAGCAGGTGAACGGCCAGTCGGGCTTCAACGAGGTGTTCTTCACCGACCTGCGCATACCCGACCACCAGCGCCTGGGCGCGGTGGGCCAGGGCTGGAAGGTGTCGTTGACCACGCTGATGAACGAGCGCCTGTCCATCGGCGCGGGCATGCCCACCGGCTTTCCGGAGTTGCTGGACTTCTGCTGTGAGTTCGACACCGGCACCAGTGACACACCCCGTCTGGCGGTGGACGACCCCGCAGTGCGCAGCAGGTTGGCGCAGTGGGCCGTGCGCACCAGCGGGCTGAAGTACACCGCCTGGCGCAGCATCTCGGCGCTGAGCCGGGGCCAGATCCCCGGGCCGGAGAACTCGATCGGCAAGCTGGTGGCCGGCAGCATGCTGCAGGAGATTGCCGCGTTCGCGCTCGATCTGCAGGGCACGTCGGGCGTGCTGGTGGATGCCGCGCAGACCAGCGCGTCGGCGCGCTTCCAGGCGATGCTGCTGCGCTCACCGGCCACCCGCATCGAGGGCGGCACCGACGAGATCCTGCGCAACATCATCGCCGAGCGGGTGCTGGGCCTGCCGGCCGACATGCGGGCCGACCGGGGCATGCCGTTCAACCAGGTGCCGACGCGCACGCGCTGAAAGCGGGCAACGCGCACGCGCTGGAGGCGGGCAACGCGCATGCGCTGACAGCGGGCAACGCGCCCGTCTGGCCGGTGGCTCAGGCCGCCGGTTCTGCAGGTGGCGGCGTGTCGGCGGCAATGCCCAGCTCGCCCGCCATGCGCAGCACCAGCGCCCGCAGCGCCGCCAGCTCGGCCCCCTGGCGCGACAGCTCG
>JBBRVT010000247.1:0-7097 GCA_038246615.1 Burkholderiales bacterium | reverse complement strand
TGCGGATGGGCGGCCAGTGTCAGGGCGTGCACGGGGCCCGGCTGTTCCGGCCGTGACACCTGCCGCCGGGCGTGGCGTGGAAGATGATGAAGGGAGTCTGCCCCCCGCTCTGCCCGCCGCTCTGCCCCGCTCTGCCCCCCGCTCTGCCCGCCGATGACCGCACCCACAGTACAGACCACCGCCACGCTCTACGCCGTCCGTCAGGGCGCCGCCTGGATCACGCTGAACCGCCCCGAGCAGCGCAATGCGCTGTCGGCCGCGCTGGTCAACGAACTGCATGCCCACCTGCAGGCCGCGCTGGCCGACGACGCGGTGCGCGCCATCGTGCTCACCGGCGCCGGCAGCGCCTTTTGCGCCGGGGCCGATCTGAAGAGCCCGCCCGGCCAGGTGGTCGACGGCCGGCAGAGCGTGTCGCTGGCCACCGTGCTGGCGCTGATGCAGGACGCGCCCAAGCCGGTGGTCGCCGCCATCAACGGCGCGGCCTTTGCCGGCGGCCTGGGCCTGGTGGGCGCCAGCGACCTGGTGGTCACCGTCGACGCCGCGCCCTTCAGCTTCAGCGAGGTGAAGATCGGCGTGATCCCGGCGGTGATCTCGGTGGTGTGCCTGCCCAAGCTGGGGCCGCTGCACGGCATGAAGCTGTTTCTCACCGGCGAGCGCTTCAGCGGCACCCAGGCGGTGGGCTATGGCCTGGCGCACCAGGCCGTGCCGGCAGAGCAGCTGATCGACACGGTCGACGCCCTGGTGGCCACGCTCAGCGCCGGCGGCCCGATCGCCGTGGCCGAGTGCAAGAAACTGGTGCGCCGCATCCCCACGCTGGACCGCGACGCCGCCTTTGCCGAGGCCAGTGAATGGAGCGCCCGCATGTTCCGCAGCCCCGAGGCCGCCGAGGGCATGGCCGCCTTCCGCGAGAAGCGCCAGCCGAACTGGGCCCCCGCCCGCAGCGCCTTCGGCGCCCCCCACCAGGGGGGCAACGCCAGCGGCCCGGCAGAGCCGGTTCCGCAGCGTTCGCCTGGTTCAACCTGAAATTGCGATGGGATGCAGATGACGACCGACCTCGACGACTTCCGACAGCAGGTGGCCAGCTGGCTGCGCGACAACCGCCCGCCCACGCCCGACTTCCTGCTGCCCGAGAGCTTCATGGAGGTGGGCACCGACGCCCAGTTCCGGTATCTGCAGGCTTGGCAGAAGAAGCTCTACACAGCGGGCTACCTGGGCATGGCCTGGCCCGAGGCCTATGGCGGTGGCGGCCGGCCGCAGGCCTGCCAGGACATCGTCAACGCCGAGATGGCGCAGCAGAAGCTGCCCTTCGTGCCCAACACCATCGGCCTGAACTGGGCCGGCCCGCTGATCCTGGCCATCGGCACCGAGGCGCAGAAGCAGCGCTACATCCGCGGCATGCTCAGCTGCGACGACGTGTGGTGCCAGGGTTTCAGCGAACCGGACAACGGCAGCGACCTGGCTGCCTGCGCCACCCGTGCGGTGCGTGTGTCCGACAGTTCAGGCGACCACTACATACTGAACGGCGCCAAGATCTGGACCAGCCTCGGCAGCTATGCCAAGTACATGATCCTGCTGGCCCGCACCGACCCCGCCAGCAAGCGCCACCAAGGCCTGTCGTTCTTCCTGATCCCGATGGACGCGCCGGGCATCACCACCCAGCCGATCCGCAAGCTCACCGGCGAATACGGCTTCACCCAGACCTACTTCGACAACGCCCGCGTGCCGGCCGACGGCCTGATGGGCCGCGAGGGCGAAGGCTGGGCGGTGGCGATGAAGACCCTGACCTTCGAGCGTGGCGCCGCCGGCGGCCAGGCCGGCGGCCTGGCGCGCATGCACCTGGGCGTGGACGACGTGGTCGAGCTGGCGCGCCGCAGCAAGCGCGATGGCCGCCCTGCGATCGACGACCCGCAGGTGCGCGACCAGCTGGTGCGCTTTCTCACCGAAGCCCAGGGCGACCGCCTGTGCCAGAGCCGCGCCCGGATCCCGGCGCTGACCAGCGAGCGGCCCGATGCCATCCCCTTGTCATTGAAGCTGCGCTGGACCGAGCATTCCCGCCGGCTGATGCAGTTTGCCGTCAGCCTGCAGGGCGCCAATGCCGGGCGCTGGGTGGGCGATGCCGGCGCGGTGGACGGCGGCCTGTGGCAGCGCAGCTACTTCAACGCCTTTGCCGCCACCATCGGCGGCGGGCCCAGCCAGATCCAGGCCAACATCGTCGGCGAGCGCGTGCTGGGCCTGCCCAAGGACTGACCCATGGCCAACCACACCTTGAACACGACGATCCGCTTCAGCGACGAGCAGGCCATGCTGCTGGAGGCGGCCAGCGCCTTCTGCCGCGACCAGTCGCCCAGCAGCGCAGTGCGGGCCCGCTTCGGCAGCGAGACCGGCTTCGACGCTGCCCACTGGCAGGCCATGGTCGACATGGGCTGGCTGGGCATCGCCGTGCCCGAAGCCCATGGCGGCAGCGGCCTGGGCCTGGGCGCCTGCGTCGTGGTGGCCGAGCCGCTGGGCCGGCACCTGCTGCACACGCCCTTCGTGCCCACGCAATTGGCCATCCAGGGCCTGCTGGCCGGCGCCAGTGCCGCGCAGCAGGCCGGGTGGCTGCCGCGCCTGGCCACCGGCGCGGTGGGCACGGTGGCGCTGTTCGAGGCCGACGGCGACTGGGACCTGCACGCCATCACCGCCAGCGCGCAGATGACCGGCGCCACGGCCACGCTCAGCGGCAGCAAGACCCTGGTGCCCGACGCCGCAGTGGCCGACCTGCTGCTGGCCAGCGTGCAGCTGAACGGCGCCCCCGCGCTGGCCTTGCTGACCCAGGCCGACATCGCCGGCCGCCTGCAGCGCGAAACCGTGATCGACGAGACCCGGCGCAGCTTCAGCCTGCGGCTGGACGGCCTGCAGGTGCCGGCGGCGTCGCTGATCACCGGCGCGGCCGCCACCCAGGCGCTGGCGGCCATCCGCCAGGCCGCCTGGCTGCTGGCGGCGGCCGAGGCTGCGGGCGGCATCGCCGGCGTGCTGGCGGTGACGCTGGACTACCTGAACACCCGCAACGCCTTCGGCCGCAAGATCGGCAGCTACCAGGCGCTCAAGCACGGCTGTGCCGACATCCTGTGCCAGCTGGAGCGGGTGCGTTCGCATGTCTACCACGCTGCCACGCTGCTGGCCGATCGGACCAGCGGGACGAGCGGGACGAGCGGTACCAGCGCGGCCGGCGTGGCCGCCGAGGCCGATGCCGAGATCGCCCTGCGCATGGCCAAGGCCGAGGCGGGAGACGCCTTCGTGCAGGCTGGCGACCGTGCGGTGCAGTTCCACGGCGGCTTCGGCTTCACCTGGGATTGCGACGCCCAGCTCCACCTGCGCCGGGCCCTGTGGCTGCAGCCCTGGTTCGGCGACGCGGGCCACCACCGGCGCGCCCTGGCCGGCCTGCTGCTGGGCGCAGCCGCCGCTTGAGCCCGCCTGCTTCTGCCGCCGCGCCGGCCCCCAGCAATCAGCAGTTGGTTCTGCTGGCCGGACTGGGCGTGGTGGTGGTGTGGGGCGCCAACTTCGCGGTGCAGAAGGCGCTGTTCGGCGTGCTGCCGCCCGGCGCCTTCTTGTTCGCCCGCTACCTGCTGATGCCTGCGGCTGCGGTGCTGCTGCTGCTGTATGTCAACGGCTGGCGCTGGCAGTGGCTGCCGCGGCGCGACGCGCTGCAGCTGCTGTGGCTGGGCGTGCTGGCCCACACCCTGCATGTGAGCATGGTCACCTTCGGTCTGCACTGGAGCACCGCGTTTTCCAGCGCGCTGATCATGGCCTGTGCACCGTTGTTCACACTGCTGATCCTGCACGCCCTGGGCACCGAGTCGCTCAGCCGTGGCCAGGTGGCGGGCGTAATGCTGGCCTGCACCGGGGTGCTGGTGTTCCTGTCCGACAAGCTGCTGGGCGCCGACTGGGCCGCCACCGGCGGCGACCTGATGATGCTGCTGGCCGCTGCACTGTTCAGCTGGTACACGGTGAAGAGCAAGCCGCTGATCCAGCGCCACGGCGGCGTGCCGGTGATGGCTTATGCGTTGCTGGGTGGCAGCCCGCTGGTCTTGCTGATTTTTCTGCCCGCCGCGCTGGAGGCGCCCTGGGCGCAGATGGACCTGCGCCATTGGGGCCTGCTGCTGTGGGCCAGCATGGTGTCGGCCTTTCTGGGCTGGCTGGTGTGGGGCTGGGTGAATGCGCAGCGCGGCGTGGCCCGCACCGCGCCGCTGCAGTACCTGATGCCGCTGGTTGCCGGCGGCGTGGCCTGGTGGGCCACCGGCGAGCGCTTCACGGTGCTGAAGATCGCCGGCGCACTGCTGACGCTGGCCGGCGTGGCCTGGGCGCAGCGGGCGGCCGGCAACCAGGGCAGCGCGGGCCGGCCGGACGGGTCGACATCGGAGCCAACGAGGCCGGCGTGACGCGCGCCTCAGGCTCTCAGCCCAGGTCGTGCACCGCATGCGCAAACTGCCGGCTGGCCAGGTTCAGCCAGTGGGCGTTGTTGTCCAGCAGGTCTTTCAGGAGCGTGGCCAGGTCGTCGGCGTTCAGCGCGGTGGCGTCGCGCAGCCGGGCGGTGCTGCGCATCCAGGTGTCGCTACAGGCCGCCACCTCGCCGCGCAGGTCCCTGTGGAATGTGGTGAAGAAGCGGTCCAGGCCGGCGTTGCCATCGGCCTCGGACTGGCGCTGCATCTGGTCGTAGTCGGCCACCACCAGCCGTGCCAGTTCCAGGCAGCGCGCCGGCGTGGGGGCCTTGTAGCGCGCCTCCTGGTAACGCGGCTCCAGGATCTCCCAGCGGGCGCTGAACATCATGCGCACCAACTGCAGCAGGTACTTCACCGGGTCGGGCATGCCGCGCGGAAAGCTCCAGCCCAGCAAGGGCTGCAGTCGATCGGCATGGGCCGGCACGAAGATCAGCACCAGCTGGCGCAACTGGCCATCAGCGCTCTCGGCCTTGATCACCAGCGGGATGTAGATGCCGCTGGCGGCGCGGAACGGGCTCAGCGCGGGCGGCAGCGCACCGTCGGGCACGGTGGCAATCGCCTGCTCCAGCTCGAGCAACCAGGCGCCGTTCTCGCCCAGCCGCGCCTGCAGAGCCGACCAGCGTGACGGTACCGCCGCATTCAGCCCCAGCAGGTTCAGGCCATCGGCATTGCCGTGGATGGTGGAGGCGTCGGCGTCGATCAGCGTGCGCGTCTTGTGTACCACGGTGATCACCAGGCGCCGCTCGTAGAAATGCTCGCGCACGCGGGCCTGGGCGAACTGCTGCGTCAGTAGCGAGGCCACGTCTCGGCCGCGCTGGAAGAAGTCGGACGTGGGCTGGCCCACCTCGGCATTGAGCACCTGGCCGCCGGTCAGGTCGCCGGTGACGAACAGTTCCTTGAGGAACTTGCCGAAGCCGGCGGCGTCGGCGTTGTAGGCCTGATAGGGCTGGAACGCCGGCGGCGGCTTGGCGATGTCGGTGTTCTTGATGCAGACCACCGGGCGCCGGCCCTCCTGGTTGTAGAAGCGGCCCAGCTCGTAGTTGCACCAGCCCATCTCCATGCCGGCATGCGGGTAAAGCAGCAGGAAGACATCGGCCGAGCGCACGTTGTCCTCGATCCACTGGCGCCAGTCCATCGCGCCGGCCATCTCCTCGCTGACGAAGATGTCGAGGTGTGAATCGGATTCCAGCGCCAGCAGCGACAGCTTCAGGCTGGTGGCGATGTCGCGGTACTGGCTGCTGTGGCTGACGAAGATCTTGACGCGCATGGCGGGCTCCTCCGGCCCGGCCATGTCACCGCAGGCTGGAGTGACAGGTTCGGGCCGTGGGCGTACTTCAGCACTGCACTCTGGACGCGTCAACCATCTGTTGGATGACGCGCCGGCCCGCGCCGCCGCAGCTTCAGGCCGCCGTGCGCCGGTGGCTGGCCGACAGCGCCGGCGGCTGCGCCAGGGTCTGGAAGACCACGCAGTAGCGCTCGGTCAGCTTGACCAGCGTGGCCACCTGCTCGTCGGACGCATCAGTGTCGAGGTCGAAATGCAGGCGGATGTTGCGAAAGCCCACCGCCGCGTCCTTGGCGATGCCGAGCGTGCCGCGGCTGTCGATGTCGCCTTCGGCATGCACCGTGGCGTCGCGCAGCGTGATGCCCATCGACGTGGCCACCGCCTGCATGGTGACACCGGCGCAGGCCACCAGGGCCTCCATCAGCATGTCGCCCGAGCAGGCTTCCATGCCGGTGCCGCCGGCCACCGGGTGCAGGCCGGCGGTGACATCGCCGCGCGGCGTGCCCAGCCGGCAGGTGATGCCCTCGCCCGGCTTGCCTTCGGCACGCACGGTGAACACCGCCGTCTCGGGCTTGGCGCGGTACAGGGCTTTCAGTGGCGCCTGCAGGGCGCGCAGTTCGTCTGCGTTCATGGCTTGTCTCGTCTCGTCGGGCTGCGTCTGGGGATATGCCTGGGGATGTGTCTGGCGATGTGTCTGGGGATGTGTCTGGCGATGTGACAGTGGCGACTGCGATTCGTCAGATTCGACGATACCCTGCGTCCGTCGCGCTGCGCCAACATGCAGCCACACCCCGCAACATCGCCTTCCATCCGAGACGCTCATGACCGGCACCACACCAGGCAGCACCCCAGGCACGACCCCAGGCACCAGCCCAGGCACGACACGTTACCCGCATGTCTTCAGCCCGCTCGACCTCGGGCATGTCCGGCTGAAGAACCGCATCCTGATGGGGTCGATGCACACCGGGCTGGAAGAGGTGGAGCACGGCTTCGAGCGCATGGCCGCCTATTACGCCGAGCGTGCCCGCGGCGGCGTGGGCATGATCATCACCGGCGGCATCTACCCCAACCGCGACGGCGGCCGTGGCAGCAAGCTGTCCACGCCCGACGAAGCAGCCGACCACCGCAAGATCACCACCGCCGTGCATGCCGCCGACCCGGACGTGAAGATCTGCATGCAGATCCTGCACACCGGACCGCTGGCGCGCACGCCCGACTGCGTGGCCGCGTCGGCGGTGAAGTCGCGCCTCGGCAGCCACACGCCGCATGCGCTGACCGAAGACGAGGTGGGTGAGCAGGTGGCCGACTTCGCCCACTGCGCCCGCATGGCGCAACTG
>JBBRVT010000246.1:0-7123 GCA_038246615.1 Burkholderiales bacterium | reverse complement strand
CTGAGGTTGCGGACTCGAGGTTGCGCACCTGAGGTTGCGCAACAGGGGAGCTCGCAGCCCCCGGCCGCTCAGTTGCCCCACAACAGCTCGGCCAGCGCCTCGAAGCTGGGCGCCTGCTGCCAGCCCGGCAGGGCGATCTGCGCCCGCAGGCAGCTGTAGCGGTGCAGCAGCAACAGGCGCAGCAGGCGCTGGCGCACATCGGCATCCCAGTCCGCACCCACGCCCTGCAGCCAGGCCGCGCAGCGTGCCGGCTGCCCGGCGGCCAGAAAGCACAGCGGGCCCAGCCAGTCGTATGCAGGCGGGCCGAGCAGGCCGTCGCCGAAATCGAACATGCCCGACAGTCGGGTGCCCTGCACCAGCAGGTTCATCGGCGTGTACTCGCCGGTCAGCAGCACCGCCGGGCCTTCGGGCAGCGGGCCTTGCAGAAAGGCACCGAGCTGTGCCAGCAGATGCGCCGGCAGGCCGGTGCGCTGCTGGCGCCCGGCGCATTGCTGGCGCTGGCGGGCGATGAAGTCGGGCCAGGCGGGGGCCAGCGGGCGCAGGCTGGCCGGCACCGGCAGCGCATGCACCTGTGCTGCCAGCGCGCCCAGCGTGCGCAGCAGCGCGCACTTGTCGGCCTCGGCCAGGCCGGGCCAGGCGGCGGTCAGCGGCGTGCCGGCCAGCTGGCCCATCACCAGATAGGGCCAGCCCTGGTGCGCGCCGTCGGCCAGCAGGGCCGGCGTGGGCAGGGCCAGGCGGCCGGCCAGCAGCGGCAGCACCGCGCGCTCGTAGGCGAAGTGGCCACGCAGGAACGGCGGGTAGAGCTTGATCACCCGGTCGCTGCCCAGCAGCGCCACCAGCACCGAGCCCCCGGTGCCGGGCTGCAGCGGGCCGCCGCCGTGGGCGTCGGCCAGCAGGCGCAGCACCGGCAGCCAGACGGCGGGGTCTGCCTGCAGCGCGTCGAAGGCGTCGTCGTCGATCTGGGTGGGCAACATGGTGGTGGTGGTGGTGGTGGTGGTGGTGGGCGGGTTGCGCCGTGTCGTGCGGTGTCGTGTCGGGCCGAAAAAAAATTGTCACCGGGCTGTGCGTTTGCGCACAGCGCAGGCGGTGGCGCTGGCCCGAAACTGGCTTGGCAGTGGGTGACTGCTGGCCCACAGGCCGCCAAGGACCACACCCCCTGCACGGAGGCACCAACACCATGCACACCTGGATCATCGACCAAGTTCCGCCGCTGCCCAACGACACGCAGATCCTGCAGGCGCTGCGGCCTGAAGCCGACCTGCTGACCGGCGGCGGCATCGCCCTGAACCTGGGCATCCTGGCACGCAACGGCCAGGTCTACCGGGTCGCCCGCGCCTTCGGGCTGGACGACTACAACCGCGCTGCCGACGCGCTGGAGCGCCTGGGCCTGGTGCCCACCGGGCGCAGCCTGCGCCTGCACGACATCAGCCTGGAAGAGGTCTTCGTGGATCAGGCCGCACGGGCCTGAGGCACCCGCCGCGCCCCGCTTGTCCCGCCGCGCTCATCCCCCTCGGGGGGGCCTGACGCGCAGCGGCAGGTCTGGGGGCTTTTTTCTCTCAAGCCGGCGCCAGCCGGCCGGCAGCGGGTGGCCGTCCCAGGGCCACCAGGATCTGCACCAGCCCGGCCGCCAGGCCCAGGCCCACGCCCACGCGCCAGGCCAGTTCATAGTTGCCCAGCCAGGCATAAAGCAGGCCACCGCCGAAGGCGCCCAGCACGCTGCCCATCTGGTGGCTGAAGAAGGCCAGGCCCTGCACCATGGCCTGCCAGCGCAGGCCGAACATCTCGGCCACGCTGCCGGCCACCAGCGGCGCCACGCCCAGCCACAGGAAGCCCATGATGGCGGCAAACACCAGGGTGCTGCCGGGCGTGGGCGGTGCGATGAAATAGCCCGCCAGCACCAGCGAGCGCGTGCAGTAGATCAGGCCCAGCAGCAACTGCTTGTTCCAGCGCCCGCCGGCCCAGCCGAAGAACAGGCTGCCGAGGACGTTGAAGCCGCCGATCATGCCCAGCGCCTGGGCACTGAGCATCGGGTCCATGCCGCAGATCGCCAGGTAGGCCGGCAGGTGGGTGGTGAGAAACACCAGCTGCATGCCGCACACGAAGTACGCGCCGGACATCACCAGGAACGGTGTGTTGTGCAGCGCGCTGTGTACCACCTGCCCGGCGGACGCACTGTCGGCCGAGCCGGCCGCCGGCGCCGGCAGCGGCACCTTGTCGGCCCGCCCGGCCGCCCAGGCCGCTGGCAGCATTGCCAGGGCCAGCAGTGCAAAGCCCAGCACGCCCCAGCGCCAGCCATGGCCGGCCGACAGGGTCTGGCCCAGCGGGGCGGCCACCATCGCGCCCAGCGAGCCGGCGGCCGACACGATGCCCAGCACCAGGCTGCGGCTGGCCGGCGGCACCACGCGCGTGGCCACCGACAAGGTCAGCGCCGAGCCGGTGCAGGCCAGCGAGGCGCCGATCATCACGCCCGCGCCCAGCATCACCGCCAGCAGGCCCTGCGCGCTGGCCAGCAGCAGCAGCGCGGCCACGTACAGCGCCGCGCCGGCCAGCATCAGCGGGCGAAAGCCCACCCGCGCCGCCCAGGCGCCGGCCAGTGGCTGCAGCAGGCCCCAGGCCAGGTTCTGCACCGCCACTGCGGCGGTGAAATCGGCCACGCTGATGCCGATGCTCTGCGGCCCTTGGGTGATGGGCGGCATGAACAGGCCCAGGCTCTGGCGCAGGCCCAGGCTGAGGCTGAGCACGGTGGCCGCGCCCAGCAGGATGGGCCACACCGGCCGAAGGGCGGCCAGCCCGCTGGCGGGCGCGGCCGTGCTCAAACGGCCAACCGGTTCAGCCCGCACCAGCGCGCGATGTACAGCGCCAGCACGGCGGTGACGCGCTGCATGCTCGACAGCGACACCCATTCATCGATGCCGTGGATGTCGGACCCGTTCGGGCCGTAGCAGGTGCTGGGGATCTGGCCGTAGAGGTGGAAGAAGCGCACGTCGGTCGTCGCCGGGCTGGCCACCAGCGGGGCTTCGGCGCCGGCGATGTCGCGGTGGCACTGCAGCAGCTGCTGGATGGCCGGCTGCTGCGTGTCCACCACCACGCCCTGGGCCTGGAAGCCCTGGTAGCTGATGCTGTACTTCAGGCTGGCGTTGCCCGGGTGGCGCGCATGGCTGGCGGCCAGGTGGGCTTCCACCTCGGCGCGCACCTCGGCCGGCGTGCGGCCCGGGTAGAAGCCCAGGCGCATGTCCACCCGGCAGTGGGTGGGCACGCTGCTGGTCCATTCACCACCGCTGATCTTGCCCAGGTTGAAATTGATCGGGTGCGGGTGGCCGGCATAACAGGCATGGCGGGCGGCCGGGCGGTTCCACGCGGTTTCCAGCTCCTTCAGCCATTCCACCATCTGCTGCGCATAACCGATGGCCGACATGCCGGTGTGCGCCACCGACGCATGCACCGGCAGGCCGTGCACGTCCAGCGTCAGCCACATCACGCCCATCTGCGCGCTCATCACGCCCTCGAACGGCTCGGGGATCAGCGCGGCATCGGCCGTGTAGCCTTCCACCAGGCAGGCCAGCGCGCCGTTGCCGGTGCATTCCTCCTCGACCACGCTCTGCAGGTAGACCGGCGCGGCGGGCTCGTAACCCAGCTGCTGCAGCGCCCGGAAGGCCTGGGTGTAGGCCACGATGCCGGCCTTCATGTCGGCCGCGCCGCGGCCGTACATGCGCCCTGTCAACGGGTCGCCCTCGATGCGCGGCGCGAACGGCGGGCTGCTCCACAGGCTGTCGGTGCCCACCGGCACCACGTCGATGTGGCCGTTCAGGATCAGGCTGCGCCCGCGCACCGGGCCGGCGGGCGTGTGGATGCCCACCACGTTGCGCCTGCCGTCGTACGGCAGGATCGACGGCGAATAGCCGGGGTGGTCCTTGATCTTGGCTTCGTCCACCTCGAAGGCATGCACCCGCAGGCCGAGGGCTTCGAATTCACGCTGCATCAGCAGCTGCGCGCCGGCTTCGTCGCCCAGCAACGAAGGCTGGGCCACCAGCTCGGCCAGCAGCGCCACCGATTGCGGTTGCAGCGCGGCCACCGCATCGAGGATCTGCTGCTCGGTCAGCGGATTCAGTGTCTGCGCGTCCATGGGGTGTCCTCGGGTGGCTGGTGGTGGCGGGGCTGGGCATGATGCACGGCTCTGACCCAGGTCTCCACGTTCCCAGGATCGCCCGATGACTGCATTCACTTCTGCGACAACCACCCCCCGCCCTGGCCGTGCCAGCCGTTCGGGCCGTCTGGCCGGTCGCCGCGTGCTGGTCACCGGCGCCAGCCGCGGCATCGGCCAGGCCATCGCCCTGCGCTATGCCGACGAGGGTGCCGACCTGTGCCTGGCAGCCACCACGCTGGCCGGCCTGGCCGAGACGCAGGCACAGGCCGAGGCGCGTGGCGCGCAGGTGGTGGCGCTGGCGGTGGATGTGGCCGACCGTGCTGCAGTGCAGTCGATGGTCGACACCATGGTGGCGCGCATGGGCGGCATCGACGTGCTGGTCAACAACGCCGGCGTCTACCACGCGGCCAGCCTGCTCGACACCGCGCCCGAGGACTTCGACCGGGTGATGCAGGTGAACCTGTACGGCGCCTTCCACGTGCTGCAGCTGTGCCTGCGGCAGATGCGTGCGCAGGGCGCCGGCAAGGTGGTCAACATCGCCAGCACCGCCGGCAAGGGCGGCTCGCTGAACCAGAGCGCCTACAACGCCAGCAAGCATGCGCTGGTGGGGCTGACGCGCTGCGCCGCGGCGGAGCTGGGGCCGCTGGGCATCTGCATCAACGCCATCTGCCCGGGCTTCGTCGAGACCGACATGCTGCAGAACTTCAGCGCGCACTCGGCCATCACCGGGCTGAGCTTCGAGCAGATCCTGGCCAACGGCCGCGCCCGGGTGCCGCTGCGGCGCTTTCTGCAGCCGTTGGAAATCGCCCACCTGGCGGTGTACCTGGGGTCTGCCGAGAGCGACGGTATGACCGGCCAGTCGATCTTGCTGGACGGCGGGATGTTGATGGTGTGACCGGTGCGCAGCCTGGTCCCGGCGGCAGTCAGCCGCCGCTGCGTGCCAGCGCCTGGCGGATGCGCTCCACTGTCTCGGCCATCGGCGCGTGCGGCGACACCTCCAGCCCCAGGCTGCGGGCGATCTGGTTGACGCGCGCCGGGTTCAGCGGCAGGCCGCCGCGGTCGATGGCGGCGATCAAGGCCTGCGCCTGCTGGCGCTCGCCGATTGGCCGCAAGGCATCCGACCTGCCACCCCACCACCGCAGCCACCAGGACTTGAACCAGCGCATCGATGCAGTTTAGGGGCGCCAAGGCCTGCTGCGCCGGGACGTCAAGGCCAGGCCGGTGGGTGGCTGCCCGGCGGCATCGACGGGCGCTGCCAGCGCGGCGGCGTGGCCGACAGCCAGGCCGCATGGCGCATCGCCCGCAGCAGCCCGGGGCCGCCCTGGCCGAAGCCGCTGGGGCTGTCTTCCATCCAGGGCGCGGCCGACGGCGGCGTGGCGGCCAGGCCGGCGGCGTCTTGCCCCATGGCGCGCAGCCAGCTGCCCACGCCGGCCAGCGTCACCCGCACCTGCCAGCTGCCGCCCTGGGTGGCCTGGCGCCACAGCGCCGCCTGGATGCCGAAGGCCAGCAGGTGGCCGGCGCTGTAGTCGAGGATCTGCACCGGCTGGGCCTTGGGCGTGGCGGTGCCGGCGGCCTGCGCCTCGGCCAGGTTGAAGCCGGTGGCGGTCTGCACCAGCGAGTCGAAGCCGCGCCGGCCGCCCCAGGGGCCGGTTTCGCCGTAGGCCGACAGCGAGGCCACCACGATGCCCGGGTGGCGCCGGGCCAGTGCGGCCGGGCTGAAGCCCTGCCCGGCCAGCGCGCCGGGGCGGTAGCCCTGCAGGAAGACATGCGCGCCCTGCGCCAGCTGGTGCAGCAGGACGCGGCCGGCGTCGGTCCGCAGGTCGATCTGCGCCGACAGCTTGCCGCGGCTGGTGTCGGCGATGGCGGCGATGTTGGGCAGCTGCGGGCCGTTGACCAGCAGCACGTCGGCCCCATGCGCGGCCAGGCAGCGCCCGGCCACCGGGCCGGCCAGGATGCGGGTGAGATCGAGCACGCGCAGGCCGGTGAGCGGCTGGTCGCCGGGCCGGGGCGGCGCGGCCAGCACCAGATCGGGCCAGGCGCGCGGCGGGGCGTCGCCGCCCGGGATGGGTTCGATCGCCAGCAGCGGCTGGCCGGCCAGTGCCTGCGCCTGCGGGTGGGCGTCCCAGTCGGCGAAGCTGCGGGCGGCCGCCGCTGCGCCACCGGCGTCGGCCACCGCCTGCTCGAAGGTTTCTGCCGTCCAGCCCTGCAGTGCCTGGGTGACGGCGGCGCGTTCGGTTTCGGCGCCGGTCGGCAGGCCCAGCATGCGCAGCACGGCGTCGCGGTGGTGGGTAAAGTTGGCGTGCACCCGCACCCAGCCCGGCTGGCCGGTGGCCGCACCGCAGGCATACAGGCCGGAGAGCTTGTCCCACGGATCGGGCGCCTGGCCGTCGATGCTGAAGCTGCCGCTGCACTCCAGCGTGGCATGGGCGCGGTCGACCCGCACCTGCTGTGGCTGCCCGGTGCGCAGCTGCCACAGCCAGGCGGCCGCCAGCGCCGCCGCGCCGATGCCGGCCTGCGCGGCGGTGGCCACGTCGAACGACGACGGCAGCACCTGGCCCCGGCCCGGCAGCGCGGCCAGTGCCAGCGCTGTGGCGGGCAGGCCGGCGCCCTGCCACAGCGCGGCCAGCGCGGTCTCGGCGGGGTGCGTGTGGGCAGTGGGGGTGGGCGACATGGCAGGCTGCGACGGCAGGGTTGGCGATCGCCGTGATTGTGCGAGCAGCCGTCGCTGCCCACAAGATAATATGAACTAACGCCAAAACCCTGTTGGCTGGACCTGCTTCCTCCGAACCTGCGCCCTCCAGACCTGCACCCGCCCAGCCGATGCCCGCCCAGCCGATGCCCGCCAAGTTGATGCCTGCCAAGCCCTTGCCCGCCAAGCCCTTGCCCTTGCAACACGCCTTCGACACCTGGCTGGCCCATCAGCGGGTGGCCGGGCGGCTGCGGCGCGGCAGTTCGGAGGCGGTGTACCGCAGCATGTGG
>JBBRVT010000245.1:0-7141 GCA_038246615.1 Burkholderiales bacterium | reverse complement strand
GTGCTGACGGGTTGCGGCACTGCCGAGAGAATCGGGCTGAGGGCGCCGACGTCCCAGCCCGTGCTGCAGCTGGACGTGCAGGCCCCCAAGCCGCTGGACAGGTTGCTCGAGCGTCATCTCGACCTGGCCCGCGTCAACCGGCAGGCGCTTGGCGAAACGCTGAACGACGGCGAACTCGAACGGCTGGTGGCGCTGGCACCCGCGCAGGCACGCGCGCTGCTGGAGACCGAGGGCTACTTCCACGCCGACGTGCTGGCCACCATCGAGCCCGGCGACCCGCCGCGGGTGCGCGTGCAGGTGCAGCCAGGGCAGCGGGTGTTGGTGGTTTCGGCGCAGTTCCAGCTGCAGGGCGCGGCCCAGGCAGAGGCCGAGCGCGGGCAAACGCAGGCGTTGGCGGCGCGCCGCGGCCTGCGCCAAGACTGGCCCCTGCCTGCCGGTGCGCCGTTCCGCAACGACGACTGGGGCAGCGCCAAGGCGGTGTCGCTGGCGGGCTTTCGGGCCCAGGCCTACGTGGGCGCCCAGTGGCTCGAAACGCAGGGCCGCGTCGACTTTGCCACCGACCGGGTGGCGCTGTCGGGCACGCTGGACAGCGGGCCGCTGTACCGCGCCGGGCCGCTGCGCATCCGCGGCCTGAACCACCACGACGCGCAGACGGTGCAGAACATCGCCGACTATGCGCCCGGCATTCCTGCCACCGAGGACTTCCTGCTCGACTTTCAGGAGCGGCTGCAGCAATCGGGTTTGTTCGACCGCGCCACGGTGACGCTGCCTGAGCAAGTGGACGACCCGGCCGCCACGCCGGTGCAGGTGCGCCTGACCGAACGCAAGCTGCAACAGGCGACCGTGGGCTTGGGCTACAGCGCCAATGTCGGCCCCCAGATGACGCTGGAACACGCGCACCGCCGACCTTTCGGCTATGCGGCGACCGCCCGCAACAGGTTCGAGGTCGCGCAGTTGCGCAGGCAGTGGGAGGGTGAACTCAGCACCCACACACTGCAGGGTCTGTATCGCAACCTGATCGGGGGCGCGGCCAGCCGCGAGGAGTCCGACACCGACGTCGTCTCGAGCGCCCGGCTGCGCCTCGGCCGGGCCCAGGAAACCAAGCGCTTCAGCCGGCTGTTGTTCGCCGAAGCCGAACGTTCGCTCACCCGCAACGCCGCTGGCACGCAGGGTTCCAGCTCGCTGGCTTTGCACTACCACGGCATCTGGCGCAGCCTGGACAACAACCTGCTGCCCACGACCGGCCATGCCTGGACCGGCCAGTTCGGCGCCGGCCAGGCGCGGTCCGACCCTGGTGGAAGCGGACCCTTCATGCGGCTGTACGGGCGCCTGAATGCGTACCGAAAGCTGGGTGCCTGGTACGGCCAGGGCCGGGTCGAGCTGGGACAGGTCGTCGCCGGCGGCGGCGCGGTGGTGCCCGAGCCACTGCGCTTTCGTGCCGGCGGTGACGAGTCGGTGCGCGGTTACCAGTACCGCGCGCTGGCGCCGACAGAGAACGGCGTCGTGGTCGGCGGCAAGGTGCTGTTCACAGCGAGCGCCGAAGTGGCGCGGCCGTTCACCGACCGCCTTCCCGACCTGATGGGCGCCGTCTTCATCGACGCCGGCCGCGCTGCGCAGAGCTGGCGCGATCTGCACCCCGCCGTCGGCTACGGCGTGGGTGTGCGCTATGGCAGCCCGGTGGGCCAGCTCAAGCTCGACCTGGGTTGGGGCCATGAGACCGGGCGGGCACGGCTGCATCTGACGGTGGGAGTGCCCTTTTGAGCGAACCCGAGCCCACCGGCCAACCTTCTGGCCGTGTGCCGCGCAGCGCGCGCCAACGGGTGTTGCTGGCCGTGCTGGCGCTGGTGGCGTTGCTGCTGGCGCTGGCCGTGGCCGTTGTCGGCGTCGGGGCCTGGGCCTGGAACAGCGCCTGGGCGCAACAGCGCGTGCTGCCACACGTGCCCGGGCTCACCCTGGAAGCGCCGCAGGGCCGCCTGAACGGCGGTGCCTTCGGCGCGCAGCGCCTGCGCTGGGAAGGCCCTGACCTGGTGGTCGAGATCGATGCGCTGCGTTGGGCCGACGCGCAATGGCGGTGGCGGCCCTCTGCGGGCGCGTGGGTCGGCCTGACGCTGGCGCAGCCGCAGGCGCGCAGCGTGCGTGTCACCCGCAAGCCGACTGCGCCCAAGGTGGCGGAGCCGCTGAGGCCGCCTTCCAGTCTGAAACTGCCGCTGGAGGCGCTGCTGAAGGGGCTCAGGCTGGGCTCCGTGCAGCTCGACGGCGACACCCTGCTGACGGCGCTGGAGGCTGACCTGCACCTCGGCGCCGACAGCGGAGCCCGGCACCGCATCGACCAGCTTTCGCTGACGCGCGGGCCCATGCAGCTGACAGGCCGCGCCAGCATCGGCACCGGCGGTGACTTGCCGCTCAGCGCCGACCTCGAGATCCACACCCCGCCCGGCACGCCGCAGTCGTGGCGTGCCGCGCTGCAGGTGCTGGGGCCGCTGCAGCGCCTGGGCCTCAGCGCCATGCTGCGCACCGAGTCCGGCGCGGGCGCCGCGGCCACGGCCACTGCCACGCCGTTTGCCGAATGGCCGCTGGCTGCGCTGGCGCTGCAGACACGGGACCTGGACCTCTCGCTGCTGGCGCCGGGGCTGCCAGAAACCCGGCTGTCGGGCACGGCCGCGCTGGCCGATGTGACGGCCGGCGCGCCGCTGCGGCTCCAGCTGGCGCTGGACAACGCCGCCGCCGGCCCCTGGGACGCTGGCCGGCTGCCGCTGCGCAGCGTGCGCGGCAACCTGCAAGGCCGGCCCAGCGAGCCTGACAGGCTGGCCTTCGACGGCCTGGTGGTGGAGCTGGGGCGCAGCGCGAACGGCGGCCGCGTGTCGGGCAGCGGGCGCTGGCAGGCGGCGCAGCTGGACCTGCAGCTGAAGCTGGAAGGGGTGCAGGCGGCGCAGCTCGACACGCGGGCCCCGGTGGCCAGTCTGGACGGCAATGTCGAGCTGGCGCTGCAGGGCCTCGTGCTGCCTGGTGCATCAGGTGCGGCGGCTGCGACGACCCTGGCGGGGCCGCGCGCGCTGCAAGGCCGCGTGCAGACCCAGCTGCGCGGCCGCCTGCCGGCACTCGCCCAAGGCCGCCGGCCGCCGCCCCCGCTGGAACTGAATGCCGAGGCCCACTTCGAACTGCCCGCCGATGCGGCCCTGGCCTTCGAGCTGAAGCGCTTCGAAGCAAGCTCGGGTACGGCGCGGGCGAGCGGCACGCTGCAGGCCCGCCGTGACGCTGCCGGAGCCTGGACAGCGAACAGCGCAGGCACGCTGACGAGCTTCGACCTGGCCGCCTGGTGGCCGGCGGCCACCGCCGGGCGCAGCAGCAACCTCAACGGCGCCTGGGATGCCGACCTTCTGTTGCCCGCCTCCGCGCCCGTTGCTGCGTCTGCCAAAGCGGCGGCCGGCAACCTGCTGGACACCCTGCGCGGTGCCGCCGGTCTGACGCTGGCGGCCAGCACGCTGGCGGGCGTGCCGCTGTCTGGCAAAGCCGCGCTGAAGGCCGCAGGCGGCGGCCTGCGGGTCGAAGCCGACCTGCAGGTGGCCGCCAACACCCTGCGCCTGAACGGCGGCATCGCGGCGGGGCTGCACGACTGGCGCGCGGAGCTTGATGCGCCAGCGCTGGCGGCATTGGCACCGCTGCTGGCGCTGGTGTCGCCGATGTTGCCGGCGGCGCAGGGCCATGCTCCCTCTGCCGGCACGCTGCGGGCCAGCGCGACCGCGAACGGCCGCTGGCCAGCGCTGCGCAGTGAAGGCCGTCTGCAGATCGACGGCTTGCGCACGCCGCAGCTGCAACTCGCCCAGGCTCAAGTGCAGTGGTCCTTCAACGGCACCGCGCTCGACGCACCGCTGACGTTGAACGTCGAACTCAGCGGTGTGGCGCAGGCCGGGCGCCGGCTCGACCGCCTGCAGGCCAGGCTGGATGGAAGCCTGCGCAACCACCGCCTGACGCTGAACGCCACCAGCCCCTTGCGCCCGCCGGCCTGGACCGATGCCTTGATCGATGCCCGACCTGCTGCGCCCGCCGCCCCGCCGGGCAGCATCCTGAACCTGCAGCTGCAGGGCCGCTGGCAACCAGCGTCGAACGAAGCCACGGCCACCCTGGGCGCGGGCGAATGGCGCGGCACGGTGGCGCAGCTGCGCGCCGCTCCGCGCGCCGAAGGCTCGGTTCCGTGGCTGTCCGCGCGCGACCTGCAGGCACAGTTCAGCCTGAACGCCGATGGCCAGCTGCGACAGGCGGTGCTGGCGCCTGGCCGCGTCGAACTCTTCGGCGGTGCGCTGACCTGGCAGCAGGCCGGCTGGCAGGCCGCTGAGCGTGCCGGTGCGCCGCCCCAGATCACGCTGCTGGCGCGGCTGGAACCGATGCAGGTGGCGCCGTTCCTGGCCCGGCTGCAGCCGGGCGCGGGCTGGAGCGGCGACCTCACGGTAGGTGCCCGCGCCAGTGTGCGCAGTGCGGCGCGCTTCGATGCCGACATCGTGGTGGAACGTGGCAGCGGCGACCTGGCGCTTACCGTGGCCGACACGACGCGCCAGCTGGGCTTGAGCCAGCTGCGGCTGGCGCTGGCGGCCCACGACGGGCGCTGGCAGGCGACACAGGTGCTGGTCGGCAGCGCCATCGGCGTGCTCAGCGGCACCCAGACGGCCGATGCGCCGGTCGACGCCGCCGTGCCGCCAGCGCAGGCGCCGCTGCGAGGCGGTGTGGAGCTGCGGGTGGCCGACGCCGGCGTCTGGGCCGCGTGGCTGCCGCCGGGCTGGCGCCTGGGGGGCGCACTGCAGGCCAGCGCCGTGCTGGGCGGCAGCGTGGGCATGCCCACCTACCGTGGCACGGTGTCCGGCGACCGGCTGCTGGTGCGCAACATCTTCGAGGGCATCAACCTCCAGGAAGGCACGCTGCGGGTGGCGCTGAACAGCGACGAAGCCGTCATCGAACGCATCGACTTCGTGGGTTCGGCCGGCGGCACACTGCACGTGGAGGGCCGCGCCGGCCGCACTGGCGTCAGCGGCCAGCCTCAGCTGGCGCTGAAGGTGGTCACCGACCAATTCCGCGCGCTCGACCGGGTCGACCGCCGCGTGGCGCTCAGCGGCAGCGCCGATGTCGGCCTGCGCGCCGGGCGCCTGTCGGTCAACGGCCGCTTCACGGTGGAAGAAGGGCTGATCGATGTCAGCGCCGCCGACGCACCGGCGCTGGACGCCGACATCCTGGTCGTCGGCCGGACCGACGCTGCAGGCAAGCCGATTGCGGTGGTCGACGGCGGCAAGGCGCCAGGCACTGGCGCGCTGGCCGGCGCCGACATCGACCTGCGCGTGGCGCTGGGCGACGCGCTGCAGCTGCGCGGCCGCGGCCTGGACACGCGGCTGGGCGGGCAACTGCGAATCACCACCACGCCCGCAGGCCCGCTGGCAGTGCGCGGCGTGGTCAATACCGTGCAGGGCACCTACTCGGCCTATGGCCAGAACCTGGCAATCGAACGCGGCACCATCAGCTTTGCCGGCGACGTGGCCAACCCGCGGCTGGACATCCTGGCGCTGCGGGCCGACATCGACATGCGGGTGGGTGTGGTGGTCAGCGGCTCTGCCGTGGCGCCGCGTGTCCGCCTCTACAGCGACCCGGACCTGCCCGAACTCGACCAGATCACCTGGCTGCTCACCGGCCAGGCGCCTCAGGGTGAAGGGCGCGACCAGTCGGCGCTGCTGCAGCGCGCCGCGTTGGCGCTGCTGGCCGGCGACCAAGGGTCCGGCGGCGAAGGTTTCCTGCAGAAGCTGGGCATCGACCAACTGGGCGTGGGCCGCACCGACGGTGGCGACACCCTGGTCACCATCGGCAAGCAGCTGTCGAAGCGGCTGTCAGTGGCTTACGAGAAGGGCCTGGCGGCGGCCGGTGGCACCTGGCAACTGCTGTACCGCGTCGCCGGCCGCACGACGCTGCGCGCGCGCGCCGGTGTGGAGAACGCGGTCGATGTGATCTGGTCATGGCGCTGGGACTGAAGCCGCGCAGCTTCGGCCCGGGCCGGTCCGGTCTTCGAGCAATGTTCGGCACGCAAGGTGGTGTGCAGCCCAACCGCGAGCTACACCGCACGAAGTCCGACACCGTTTGCCGCGACGGCCTTCGACTGCGCAAAGAACTAAGCGTCCCGCCTTGGCACATCCTCGGGATCAGTCTGCTCGGCGGCAAGTTCGCTCAGGATGGCGCCGATGGGCGACCCATCGGTGATGTCGGCAACCTCGCCGGCAGGACCGACCACCCGGTCGGGCATGATGTCCGCGCCATCGGGCATGTCGCGCCCGGTCGCGCTGGCACGTTCGCCGGTGCCGGAGGCGTCGCTGTCACTGGCAGTGTCGACGATCAACGACCCGAGTTCGTCGGCGCGATCGCCTGCGCCCTGCAGGCTGTGTTCGCCTTGCACATCGCTTCCGCTGTCGCTGCTGTCGCTCGGTCCCAGCGCATCGACATCTTTGCCCGCTGCGTAACGCGCTGCAGGTTCGCCGCCGAGAATGCTGCTGTTGGTCATCACGAATCCTTTGTTTGAAGTGCCGTGCATAGGCTGGGCAACTCAGGATCGTTCGAAGAGCAGGGCCGCGTTCTCGCTCGCCGGCGTGGTCTCCGTCGGCAGGTGAATGGGCGGTCGAAAGCCGACGTCCTCGCTGCGCAACCCCGGCCGTGCGCCTGGGTCGGTGCCGGCCTCCCATGCATTGGCATGGACGATGCGCACCTGGACCACGGCAAGGTCAGGATCGGTCGGGCCGCCGGCAAACCAGGCATCGGCTGATCGGCTCCACAAGGACTTCGCCTTGTCGCCATCCACGACGACCAGCGCCGTCCCGGTGACCGAGATCCAGCGGGCGTCGCCTGGGGGCGAGTAGGTGACGTTGACCGAGGGCTCGGCTGTGAGCTCTGCAACCGGGTCGCTCTTTCTGGACATGAAGAACCAGAGGCTGTCGTCGGCTTCGAGCCCCGTGTTCTGCATCGTCATCGGCCGCGAATGCAGATGGCCATTGGCGTGGCGGGTGGTGAACATCGCGAACTTGCAGTCCTTGATGTCGTTCCACAGGGCATGGCGGGAAGGATGGGTGGTCGCTGTCATCGGAAGTCTCCGTTGTGGGGATGCGCCCCGGGCTTAGCC